>JBCCKK010000200.1:0-6277 GCA_039027395.1 Verrucomicrobiota bacterium
CAATCACAGGTTTGGCTGCGAGTCCGACGACGGAAGTACTTCCGATATGCTCAATACTTCCCTTAAGATAGTTTCCAATTAGTCCTTCAAGTAAATTTTTCTCTTTAATAAAGAGGGAAGGCCATTCGGGATTGTAATCCTCCAAATGAATCGGAGCTTGGTTCTCTTCACTCATTCTTTGTTACGTGAGAAGGTCAATCGAGAGCATTAATCGAATACGAGATGAGTTAAATCGCCTTGCTCGGTTGTTTTTAGGTGCCACTCAGAATGGATTGGTGAGGACCTAACGTTTTTTCTATTCATTACGATTGTTGTTTTCCGGTACGGAAGGATTCGTAGAGGTTTTGATAAAGGCCGGCTTGTTGCATGAGGGTGTCGTGGCTGCCGCGTTCAACAATGCGACCCTGGTCCATGACTAGGATTTGATTGGCATCGCGGATGGTGGAGAGACGGTGGGCCACCACAATGGTTGTTCGGTTTTTTCTAATGTTTTCGAAGGCACTTTGAAACTCCATTTCAGTTAAGGCGTCAACGGCGCTGGTGGCTTCGTCGAAGATAATCAGTTTGGGATCGGCGAGCCAGGCGCGGATGAGGCAAAGGAGTTGTCGCTCTCCCGAGGACAAGATGCCGCCTTCGTCGCCGACTTGGGTGTCGAGTCCATCTGATAGACGTTCTAGGAACGGTTTAAGTCCTAACTGGTCTGCGGCGTCATAAATATGTCCGTCGGTTGCTTCGGGGCAAATCCAGACAAGGTTCTCTCTGAGCGTTCCTTCAAAGAGGAAGCTGTTTTGGGGCACCATGCCGACAAAGCTTCGGAGATGAACTGGATCCAGGTCGTTAAGTTCGTGGTCGTCGATGTAGATTTGACCCGAATCAACTCGGTAAAATCCGCAAAGCAGATTGATAATGGAGGATTTGCCGCTTCCGGTTTTCCCGACTAGGGCCACGGTGGTGCCGGCCGGGCAATCGAATGAAATATCGTGAAGAATCGGATGACCCTTGGTGTAGGAAAAAGATACAGATTCAAAGCGGAGGTCACCACGGACGGTCTCTAGTTGTTTTGTTCCGGTCGACTCTGGCCAAGGGGATTGGAAATCAAGTAGGCGAAAGACTCGTTCTGCTCCGGCCATGGCGGCAAGGGCTTGTTGGTATTGACTGGAGATTACAGTAATCGGTGAGAGAAAAAGACTGGTGAGAAAGACGAACTGAATGAAGTCTGCTAGATTGAACTGCTCGGGGCTGTTGAGAGCCCAGGTGCCGCCGAGACCAATAAGCACAACAACAAAAAGTTGTCCGATGAATTCGAAGAGAGGACCGAAAATGGAGCTGGTGCGGGCTATGTCCATGTTGTAACGAGAATGGTCGTAGATCAGTTCGCGAAAACGAGCGGCATTGACTTCTTCCCGAACCATACTTTGGGTTACACGAATACCGCCTACAGCTTCGGCCAGGGAGCTGGTGACTCGGCTGAAACTTTCTTGAGCTGCACGCATCGCGGAGCTGAATTGTTCCCGCATCTTTTGGTTGAGGAACCAGTAAACGGGAGTCCATCCCATAAGGATGAGGAAGAGTCGCCAATCATAGTAGGCGAGGAACACGCCGGCAATGAGCATCTGTCCCCCCTGAACAATGGAAACGAAGAGTGCTTGCTGAATTCCAATGCGAAGACTTTCCACGTCTGAGATGAAACGATTAATCAAGCGTCCTTGCCGGGTGTGGGAGAAGAAGTCCAGCGGTTGGATTAATAGTTTCTGAAACATATCTTTGCGCAAGTCATGCACCACGCGCTCCCCCAAAACCAGGGAGAGTTTGTGTCGAAAAAAGAAACCGACTGCCGTGAAAATAGTCAGAGCGCCGAAGCCAATAGTTCCCCATAAATGGCCATAGGGGTTGGCATCTTTGATTGGACCGCCGATGACGGCCCCCATGATCCAGGTGAGGCTGGGCAGACAAGCTGCCCGAATCAGAGTCAAAGCGAGTAGAGCGCTGACCAGTATGGGATAGACTTTAGCGTGTTGAAATAGCCGTTGAATCAGATGCCACTGCAATGGCAGTTTCTTGGCTGTGATATCGACTAATCCCCTTGGCGGTTCCTGGTTGGTTTGAGGATGTTCTGAGCTCATGAGGAATCACCTCCTCGGCGAAAAGCCATCGGGTTTTGCAGTTGGGATCGAGCTACTCTCAGGTAGATTCCCGGTTGGGAGATGAGTTCCTCATGGGTTCCCGACTGGACGAGTCGTCCGCGGTCGAGCACTAGAATGAGATCCGCGTGCTGTAGGGTGGAAATCCGATGAGCAACGATGAAGGTGGTTCGTTTCTTCATGGCCTGTTCCAAGCTGGCTTGGACGGCGGCATCGGTTTCCGGGTCGAGCGATGCGGTGGGGTCGTCAAGGAGAAGGATGGCAGGGTCGGCTAGGAGTACTCGAGCAATAGCAATTCTCTGTTTTTGTCCGCCGGAAAGATTGCTCGCGCCTTCTTTAATATAGGCGTCATACGCACCCGGCATAGTTTCGATGAATTCATCGGCTCCAGCAAGTCGGGCGGCTTTTTGAATGTGTTCTTTGGATGCCTTAGGATGACCGAAAGCGATGTTTTCGGAAATGGTCCCCTGGAACAAGAAGCTTTCTTGAAAAACCATGCCAATTTGGCGACGTAGACTTTGCAATTGGTAGTCGCGAACATTGCGACCGTCGATACAAAGTCGACCGGAAGTGGCATCGTAAAAGCGAGGGATAAGGTTCATGAGTGCGGACTTACCAGAACCGGTAGGACCGAGGATAGCTACCCGTTCTCCGGGTTGGCATTGGAACGAGATCGATTCTAAAACGGATTCTGCGGAGCCGTCGGAACGGCGGAAGCTCAGTTCTTCGAATTCGACATGACCCTTGAGGTTACTTGCAGAGATGGCGTTTGGCTCGTCATGAACTTCGACCGGGGAATCGAGGATTTCAAACACCCGAGTGGCACCGACCATACTTTCCTGAAGGCGGTTGACAATTTGAGTGATGGCGGTGAGTTGGTTGGTTAAGTTTTGCAGAAGACCGGCAAATACAACGAGTCCTTTTCCCAAAGAAATTTCTCCTTCAAGTACCAGCCAACCTCCGTATCCGAGCAATACTAAGATGTTTAAATTGGTCAGTGCTTCCATGGAAGCGGAGTAGGCGCCAATCTGGTTGAAAATGCCGTTTTTCTGTTCCAGCACGACTTTGTTACGGTTATCAAACTCGGTTTGTACGCGTTTTTGGAGTGAGAAGCCTTTGAGAGTACGAATTCCACGAACCGAATCGGTGACCAACTGTACCAGCCCGTCCATTAGGGTTCGGTTAGTTAGATATTTACTGCGAACTCGATTAGAAAACAGGAGAGAAACCAGCAGCATGATCGGAGTAGTGGCCAGGCAAGCCAGGGTAAGGCCGACGTGAATCTTTAGCATGTAGACGAGGTACACGCTGACTGTGATGAAAATGATCATTACCCGGATCATACCCTCATCAATAAACGAGCGAACAAGCTGCACGTCTTGGGTGACTCGATTGATCAGTGAACTTGAGGCATTGGTATCGAAAAAACGGAAGCTGAGTTTTTGTAGTTGATCAAAAACTTGGGTCCGAAGTTCGGGAACGATTTTCATCCCGGTGAGGTAAGCCAAGATCCAGTTGGCTCCTATTTGAGTCACCATACGCAGAATCGAGGCTGCAAAAATGATAACGGCTGCGAGCTGGATCATCCGAACGGCACTCCAATCTTCGAGTTGAAGCCAAGTCCAGGGAATAACCGGAGCGGGAACTGAGGGGTCAGCCTGATGGCGTAAGGTATCGATGGCAAACCCAGTCAGCCAGAGAACGACTACGGTTAAGATGACGGCAAAAACCTGGAGGACAAAGGTCAGTGCAACAGACCATTTATAATCTAAAGCTAACCTTATAAGTTTCCAGAAGATCCAACTTTTACGTTTAGGGGGAGGGTCCCCCTCGTCGAGTAGCGTAACAGACACGCGTTTTATATATATCAGAACGCGAAATTAAGACAATAGCCCCGTACGAAAAAACCCGATGCAATTAAGGCATCGGGCTCAACGGTCATAACGATAATTACTTAACTACTTCAGTTTAGCCTTTTTTTTGTTCCAAGCCATCTGGTAAGGAGCATCTTGTCCAGCACTGATAATGGTATCGAGCTGCTGAAGGTTGTGACGCTTCATGATGGTTTTGATATTGGCAAGATAATCGCTGTCCGGACAGTAACCGGCTTTGAGGACTTCGCGAACAAAGTCAACACCTTGTGTTTTGGTGAAAGCTTTCCGGTAACGCCCTTTTCCGCGAAGGAATTCGGCAAACCCTTGAAATCCATCTCCGAGGGATGCATAAACCCGGAAGTTAGCTCGAGTTTTTACGCCGCTATCAACGGTAGGCATGTTTACTCGTTTACCATTCCAGTGGTATGCTTTCATTCCAAAGTAATTGTGATGATGGCGAGCGAGATCACTGCGTCCATACCCACTTTCGTAAATAGCCATGGCGATAATGGCGGATGCAGGAATTTCGTACTGTACTTGCATGCGAATGGCTTGAGGAACGGCGATTTCCAAGAAATCACGCTTCGATCCATAGGTTTTTCCCAAAACGGTCGATACCTTTTTAGCCAATTCCAGCACATCACCGGGTGATGAGGTTTGGAAGGCAACCATACGGGCGATTTCCAAGTTTCTCTCGCGAAGTTGTTCACGTTGCGCTTCGGATGGTTCGATCCATTTGGAACGCTCTTCCAAATAGAAGTCGGTTAAAGCAATACCAACTTTGGTGGTTCCCCACCATCCTGAGCCAAGAATAATGGCAGTAGCGATCCAAGTCAGGTTGGATGCGATGACAAAGCCCCAAAGCGTCCAGCGACGACGTTCCTTCTGATGGAAGCGCTTCATCGCCAGGGCGGGTCCCAGTTCAATTGCTTTTGCTCGTTTCATAGTCTTGTCGTCCCTCCTCTATGTCATTTCCGTGACATGTAGTCGGAGTAGCCGTGTATGACTAGATCAATTTAAGCGAGTGTCAATTGTGATTTGCAAGGTTCAATTGTGAATAACCTGTGAATAAGTGCATATATTAGTGTTTCTTATAATTGCTATTTTTTATGTAACTCGTTCGTTTCTGGGAAAAAACGCAACTTTTTAAGCTTAAGAAATTGCCTAAAAAAATTGCCCTCTAAAAATCCAAAAACATGCATTTTTTCGAGATTTTGGAGGAAGATTGAGTGCGGGTTGGCAACATCCGGATGTGCAGACTCTCTAATCCATTACACATTGCATCTTATTTCAGAACGGAAGTGCGTCTTATTTTTAAAAAGGATTCCTTTCTTTGAGTTTAGACTTCGATGGTTTTTCTCAATCGCAAACTCAAGATTCATGGGAGTTGACCGTGCTTCAAGCTTGAAAGGAATGCTAATTCTACCTCTATTAGCAATACTTCACTGTTCCGGCGAAACGGAACTCCGATTTTCAAGCTTGGCCTCGATCTGGACCTAGCGTTCAATAACGGCTATGGGCGGGATAGATTACGTGGTCATTTTTGGGTATTTGATCTTCTTACTACTTGTTGGGGTCTATTTTTCCCGGAAAGCCAGTAAGGACGCGGATCACTATTTTCTAGGGGGAAGGAGATTGCCATGGTGGTGCTTAGGAGCCTCGGGAATGTCCAGCAATCTCGATGTGGCGGGTACAATGACGATTGTTACCCTGCTTTATCTGTTTGGTCTCCATGGGTTCTTTATAGAAATGCGAGGGGGTGTTGTGCTGCCGATTGCAGTGTTCCTGGCATTTATGGGAAAGTGGCATCAGCGTAGCCAGGTGATGACCACCGCCGAGTGGATGGAGCTTCGATTTGGGTCGGACGCTTCTGGCAAATTGGCTCGAACGACAGCAGCGCTCACGTATGTGGTGATCACAATTGGAATGGTGGTCTTCTTTTTAAGCGCAATGGGCAAGTTCTTGGCTGTTTTCCTCCCATTTACCGAACTTCAGTGCCAAGTCGGCATGTTACTAGTTGCGCTCGGTTACACTGCTATGAGTGGGCTCTACGGAGTGGTCTGGACCGATGTGTTTCAGGCATTTTTGATTGGAGCGGCAGCAATCTATGTCGCCGTAATCGGGGCTTTGGAAATGGGGCCCGAATTGGTTGCTCAATGGCCTGGAGCTCAATGGAATCAAGCGATTCCCCGATGGTACGACGCCGGTTTAACCGTCAGCCAGGGGGATTCGGTTTTGGATTATCGATGGTTTGGGTTCTTC
>JBCCKK010000201.1:0-6245 GCA_039027395.1 Verrucomicrobiota bacterium
AACCACTGAGCTACAGGCCCTAAACCATTAAAGGGTGCCCAAATCTTCGAATCCGGTCGAGACTAACTTCACTCCCATTTAGATTTATCCTCTGGGAGAATCACCGAGATTTGAAACAAGCAACTCCACCATCCATGCTAAAAAATGAATGTGCATCACCGCCATCTTTTTAGGTGACGGAGGCAGCTCTTCCCAGCTCTCCGACATTTCGTATTCACCGATACCGTTTACCGCCGCCAGATAAAGCCGCTGATCGTTAACAATCGTCAGGAAATTATCGGCATCCCTCAACGATAGTGTTACAACAATGGGCATTTCCATGCGTTGACTTAGAATCTCGAGAATGGATTCCGCTAACTTGGCATTCTCCCCCTTAAACTCAGCAAGTTGCTCATGGACAAATTCAATATCGTCCTCAGGCAAGTCATCACTGCTTGCTTGATTCGTGGCATACCAGAGCTCTTTGACCTCGTCAGGCAAATCATCTGGGGAAACTTTGTAGTTGGCTGAAATCTGTTGAAGCGCCTGCCTCAGCAGTAACACTTCCGGCTCAAATAGAATGATCTCCAGATGATCAAGCTGCTTGTTAACTTGCACGAGCTCCTATTCCACTTTCTCTAGCGTCGTTTTCAATCCGCGTTTCTGAAGTTACTGCCAGTAGAATTCAGCTTTTTCTCGAGTTTCTTGGGCCACGCAACTACGCCCCTGATTATCGACTTCTAACATGTGGTGGCGGGCTTTTTGAAACGTGAACCCCAGAACGTTTTGAAAGACATAAACCACATAACTCATCTGATTAACGGGGTCGTTCCAGACGATCACAGACCAGCCACGATCAAATGCTTCGTCGAGGTCTGCCTTTTTATCAGGTTCTGCAACCGGGGCCTCAACAGCAGCCAAGTAAGAAGGCTTAGGAAATAATCGCACCGCCTTCATTCAATTCAGCATCGATTTGAAGCGGTTGGTCTGACGTCTCGCTAGCTTTTTTGAGAATCTCATTCAAGCTCGGAGAAACCTGTTGAGAATAAAAACGCACTAAACCAATATTTGTTTGATCCGAAAACACAGTAACCAGAAGACAGTCATGCTCTAATGCACTCATGAGGATACTAATTCCTCTGCCTTCGTGGTATAAGGCTGTGAACTCATCTTCGCCCAAACGTTTTGCCAATTCTTTGGTTGCAGAAAAAGAACCCGCAGCCAAAGCACACAAGATACTCATATCAAGAGATCCTGTTTCTCCAAACTCGGCGAACAAATTTCCCCCTCGATCCACTAAAGCAGCCCATTGCGACTCCGCCTTGCCTAGAAACTCCTGGAGCTGTTTTTCGATGACCGTCTGGTCTTCAACTGAAAGCATGCCAATACTCGCCACGTTTATTCTCCTTGAGGTTGAGGGGCCGTTTTACCGGATTTCGAACTTCCAGCGGATTTTGAGTATTTCGCAAGTAACAATCTAGCGATCCCATTCAACGTATCGAGAACGCCGTCCCCAGCAATTGCCGAAGCTTCAAATGAAAGCACTTTACTGGCTCGGTTGTTAAAAGTGTATTCAAGATAGTGCGCCGGAGCGGGATTCTCAACGTCACGCTTGTTGTATTGCAAAACGTAGGGGATTTGAGCCAGGCTCAAGTGGTTTTCAATTAAGTTTTCCTGGAGGTTAGCAAACGATTCGACGTTTTCCTCCATTTTGTCCCAATGAGAATCCACAACAAAGACGATTCCATCTACACCTTTCAAAACAAGTTGACGTGTCGTGTTGTAAACAGGCTGGCCGGGAACCGTATACAGCTGAAACCTTGTATCAAAACCAGGAAGCGTCTGCGTGTTGAGACTCAAAAAGTCGAAGAACAACGTGCGGTCCGCATCCGTTGCTAATGAAACCAATTCCCCTTTTTGGGTACTCGTTATCCCCGAGTGAAGATTGATCAAGTTAGTGGTCTTTCCACACAGGGCACAGCCGTAATAGACGATCTTCAGCTGAATTTCTCTTTTTGAATAATTGATAAATGCCATGGCTTGAGACTTTTCTTTATTTTACCAAGTTCAGTTCCCCTAAGACCTGCTTGAGCAAGGCCCGATATGAATCCGGTAGTGATGTATCATCAAACAATACGATTAAGTATAAGCTATCCTTCCTGAAAATGTAAACACTGGCATCCTTAATAGGTGTATGCAATTCCTGCACATCATCAAACCCTAAATCATTAAATAGCTCACTGATTTTCGAGATTAATTTGGGTGCAAATGCGGAAATCGAATTCGCGAAGGTATCATCTTCGACATCTGAACTGATCCGTAGTCCATCTTGTCCACCCACGATACACCCTTTCATTCCGGGCCATGAATTCACCTGATGCACAATATCCTTCAAAGTGGGCTCAGCCATCCCCTTCAACCCCAATAAATCACAAAGCTCTTGTGAAATGATAATATCTTGGGATGGAGACGAAGAGGTTGTTGGAGCTTGAGCCAAAGGCGCACTTTCCTGGGGAGATACATCTGGAGACTGCGGCTTTGACTCAGTTTTGGCCTCGGGCTTAACGGCAGACGCTGCTTTCTTGGGCGATTTAAAGGAAAATACAGGTGCGGATTTGGGCTTTGCTGATTTTGAAGGTAACTGAGGAACACTTACTTCTTCGGCAGCCGGCTCAGCCTTAAAGGCAAACGCGGGTTTCGCTACCGGTTTAATCGGAGGCTTAGGAGGCGCCGCTGGCTTTGCTTTGGGTGCTGGCTTCGGCGGCGTCAGCGAAAAAGCGGGTTTTGCTTTTGGCTTTGGTGGTTCGACTGCAAGTGGTTTAGCAGCTTCTTTTACAGCTTGTTTTCCAACAACGCGCGTCGGAGCATACAGAGGATGGTCTCCTTGCTTTTCAGGATCTGCAGGCGGAGGCGTTCCAAACGCTGGACTCTGCGAATCTGACGCTTCTGCCATTTGATCATATGCTTCCTGAGTTTCCTTAGGAATCACTTGAGTAACGTCCGTATCACTATAATCATCAGGAAGACCTCGTTCAAGCGCAGGAGGTTGGATTGTCGGAGGAGGCACAGGATCTTCTTGAACCGGAGGTTCTTCGGGAAGCTCGGCAACAGGAGGTTCCTCCGGAAGTTCTGGAACTTCCGGCATCTGAGGAACTTCCTCAACGGGCGCCGTCGGTGCCTCAGCGACAGGTGCAGATTGCTCGTCACCTTCCATGTTTTCGACAAACGATTTAAAGGCGTCTGATTGAGCAAAGGAAAAGTCGTCCCCTTGCGGGTCTTCCGCATGAGGAACCAACTCGGTTCCCTGTTCTTCGGTGGCCAAAGGCTCTGGAGCGATAGGTTCCATAGGAGCGGGATCAAATTCTGATTCCGCTGCCGGAGGATCCACCGGAGGAGATGTCGTTGCAGGCGGCATCTCAGGAACCGCAGGTTCGGATACAGGCTCTGGAACGGGTTCGGCCGCCTGTTCCGCAGCAGCAGCCTTTTGTTGCGCCTCCTCAGCTGCCGCCGCCAGCATCTCTGCGGAAAACGGTTCATCCATACTGACAATATTGTTGTCAATTGGCTTTTGATCCGCTCTCAACATGAAAGCATCCTGAGGAATGCGGCTGATAATTTCTTCTAGTGGAAGCGCTACCGGGCTGTGAGCATAGTCCCCTAACTCATCCCCCGACTTCATTACACCCTGTGGAATGTAATTGTATAAATCCTGCGCGAGCATCTCAACCTTTCCTGACGGAAGCATCGGCAAGATCAACGATAGCGGAAAGTTAACAGGCTGTTGTGAAATGGGATCCTGATAGAGTGATTCGTGGTCTGAATATAAAAACTCAGCAGGAATAAAGCCGAGAATATTTGCTAGCGGCACTCCGACCTCACCTTGAATTGAGGCTACGGGCGCCATCTGGCTGACAACAGGGTCAGGCGCTCCAGGAATCTTAAGTCCCGAATTGACATTAATTTCACCTGTTTCCACACCTTTTCCACCAAGGACTAGGCGTTGCGTAATACGTTTGCGCCCGCCAGGTCCTCCCGATTTATCCTTAGTCGGAGGTGTCGGAGGCACAGATACCCCAGCAGGTGCTTTAGGGATATTAGGTAGTCCAGGTTTTTTACTGCCGAAAAGACTCATAATTCATGGCATTCTGTTTTATATATGTCATAAAGCTTCGCCAAGAATAACTTGGCACAATATCACGTGAATACTAGTATAAAAATGTAAACTCCCCTAAGTCAAAACAACTTATGTCATTTTTTATTTATGAATTTACCTGAAATCCTTCACATCTGCCTTACCGCAAAGCGAGACGGGAAAATTCATTGTGTTCCTAATGAAGGACAAGAGCAACTTTTAATTCGCAACGGAGAAGTCATTGATGCCACGTTTGGAGATCTTCAAGGCGAAGATGCATTTTTCGCGATGCTTAAAAGCCGGCCTGAAGTGGAATTTATCGAAGAAACCGTTACAGATGAGGCAACCATTTCCAAAAACACCCACTACCTTTTGATGGAAGCCGCCCGTCGCGAGGACGAAGGAACGGACCCGCAAACGATTGACAAACAAAGTGATTCCAAGGAACCCCCACCTACGGCCTCCTCCCGGTGCCTGGTTTTCATCACCCTATCGGATACCGCATTTCGAATGGATGAAGAAACGATGATTATTGGGCGCGCCGATGACTGCACCATTTCAGTGCCCGATGTCTCTGTTTCGTCTCACCACTCCAGAATTATTTGGAATGGCAGGGATCACCTAATCGATGACCTGGGCTCATTCAACGGAACTTACATCAATGGAGAAGAACTTCAGAAGGCATATCCTCTTCAACCCGGTGACATCATTCAACTCGGTCTTTGTCATTTTCGCTATGAAGTCTTGACCGCTAAGCATGACCTCAAAGACCCCAAAACCGCGATTCCTTTTACCTTTGGAAGCGAAACTCAAAAAATCGAATTACCTGCAAATAAAAGGGCCACGGCATCGCAGAGACTCCGTGAATCCGGATTCAAAACCTTTACCCCAGTTGATGAAGAAAGGAAGAAAAAGTCCATTTGGCCATTTGGCAAAAAGTAGCTCGTTCTGTCTTTCACTTTCCACCATCACTAAACGCTTGGACTCTGAATCTCGTTCTGTATGAATTAGGCAGTTTAATGCAAGAAATTGACGGATTATTGTTAATCGACAAACCTGGGGGAATGACATCGCACGATGTCGTTCATTTTGTTCGCAAGCACTTCAAAATTAAAAAGGTAGGTCATTGTGGAACCTTAGATCCAAGGGCAACCGGTCTCTTGATGCTGGTTCTCGGCAAAGCTACCAAAGTCCAGGACCTTCTTATGTCTGAGGACAAACTCTATTCGGGGACGTTAACACTTGGAACCTCAACCTCCACCCAAGACGCTGAGGGAGAGGTTCTTAATGAACGCCCCATTCCCGAATTCAGCAAAACAGATATTGAACATGGATTCGACTCTTTCCGAGGAGACTTCTACCAAATACCACCCATGGTCTCCGCCATTAAAGTCGATGGTGTTCCGCTCTATAAACTTGCCCGGAAGGGAAAAGAAGTCGAACGCGAGCCTCGTCTCGTTCACGTTTATTCCTACGAGATTACCAATATCAATCTTCCTTCGATCAGCTTTGATTTAAAGTGCAGCAAAGGATTTTACGTTCGAACCTATAGTCACGATATTGGAGAAAAGCTAGGATGTGGAGCGCATCTCTCTGCCTTGCGAAGAACGGGCTCCGGCAACTTTAGACTGAGCGATTCCGTTTCCTGGGATAAGCTTAATCAAATGAATTTGCCTCAACAGCTCGCACACCATGTCTTGAGCCTCCCCACAATTTCGCGCATCAGGCGCCAATAGTGTCACACTCGCCTCAGCGATAGTATTCGAAAACCGATGGAAGTTTTCTTAAACCACGAACGATCAATCGAATTGGGCGAAGTCCAGCACCTAGCTCTTGGATTTTTCGACGGCTTACATCTCGGTCATAAATCAGTCATTATTCATTCCTTAAACAATTCTTGTTTAGAAAAGACAGGAGTCGTTAGTTTCTGGCCGCACCCTCAGACCGTTCTAGGTCAAGGTGAAGCTCCTCCGATGCTTACGACACTAGCAAAGAAGCAATCACTCCTCGAGGACTGGCGTATTGGCTACTTTATTGTTCTTCCCTTCACACAAGAGTTCTCAAGACGTCCCCCCGCAACCTTTCTCGACTGGCTCAACATCTCTTTTCCCAATCTAAAAAGCCTATCGGTAGG
>JBCCKK010000202.1:0-6229 GCA_039027395.1 Verrucomicrobiota bacterium
CCGCCATTTGGTTTGAGCCGACTACAACGATGCTACTAATTAGCCAGCAGAGAAGAAGTAAGAGTGGGAATAAGAAAAGACCCGCTATCTTCACAAATCGTATAGCCCAAGAAGAGCGTAAACTTAATCCGAACTGTTTTTCCAAGGTCTCGGCAATACTTGAAACCGGATTTCCTCTGGCTAGCAGAATTTCACGCGAGCTAAGTCGTAGCGGTGAGCAAAGATCTTGCTCGTTGTTGGAATGAGAGCGCCATTTAATTAAACCACGAACGAGTTGCTCTAGCGAAACGCCCGCTAGCCATACCAATACAAGTCGACCTGTCCACAGTTGTAATGGTTCCCATAAGGAACTAAAAATCAAGATCGTCACACCCACTAAAAGCCCTGACCACTGAGCCTCCCGAAATACTAGCGTGAGCCCGGATGTTTCAGGCAGTCTCTCTTTCGAAACCTGCGAAAACAATTTCGCAAAAACAGCCCAGATAATACCCCCTACCATGCATGCTAACCCAATCGGAATCGTGCTTCCCGACAATACCCTTCCTTCAATACCACTTTGGATAAGAAAGAAGAACGCAATAGAGACAAATAGAAGAGTTCCGAAGTTAAGAACTTGATAGTGGCGACTAAACCGATAGGTATAATCTGAAGTAATCAAACGGTGGATATCGAAGTCTGATGGACTCTCAGCCTGGGCTTGCTTCAAGTTCCTTTTGATTTCTCGAATATCCATCATGTCTAAACAAAGCCAACACGCAAAGCCAACAATCGCGCTCTGTATAGCCAAGGCAAGGATCGCAGATGAACTGAAAATATAACCGTAACTACCGGAAGGTAATAAAAACAGAACGGAAACAGCAATCGCCGCTTTCAAGAAACCTCTGTAGTGCTCAGGTTCTTGCGTTGGAGAAAGCGTCGATTGTCCAGACAACATCTCCAATACCTTGTATCGTCATCATCGGTAATGCAAAAGAATTGTCCTTAGACAATGGCCAGAATTGCATCCGACATGGAGTTGCCTTTCGGATCAAAATCTCATATCTAGACCAGCTTTTGGGCTACTCTCTCCGGCGGAAGTTTCCTTGGAGCAAGTAACTGGATGAAGCTGTCATCCAGATAAGCAAATAGATTCATATCCGATCTGTCAAAGGGCCAGAGAACGATTATTGCGATAGAAATTTAAGACTTACCCTCAATGGTTCTTGGCATCTGCCGTTTCTTACATCTCTTGTGTTGAAGAAACGCGAAGACAGATTTAGCAAAAATTCGAAGCGAAAAAAATGTGGAGCCAAGGGGATTCGAACCCCTGACCCCCACAATGCCATTGTGGTGCTCTACCAACCGAGCTATGACCCCATTTTGATAAACTCCAGAAGTTCTCATAATTCATCTCAAATTCAACTTTATTCTTTAGATATTCCGTCGGATCTCATGTTCTCTCTTGCTCCTCTTCCGAGCTTCGCTACATTCGAGGAACAAATGCAATATCGTTACTGCTTCTTGTCGAATAGTTTACTACTTGCTGGACTAGCACTTCTGGTGAGCTGCCAACCCCTGCAAAAAGGTCTCGACGCCGAAGATGATCGAAACCCTTATTTCCGCAGAGCAAGCAAGCTGACTGCCGAGCAAAATTTTCACGCCGCGATTAAAGAATATGAGAATGCCCTGCGCGCTAACCCTGATGTCGCTCGCGCCCATGTTCAGATCGGTCTTCTTTACCTGGATAAGCTGGGAGATCCTGTCAGCGCTATTTATCATTTCCAAAGATATTTAAATGCGACTCCCAGTGCTCCTGATAAAGATCAGCTTCTCACATATATTGACAAAGCTAAGATTGACTTCGCGATTACACTTCCTAACTCAACTGCTCAGAATGCAGATGAATTTGCGCGCCTCAAAAAAGAAAATGTAGAGCTCCGCCAAGCCCTTGCTGAAACTCAAGCCTCCCTCGCAAAAGCACGTGACGACATTTCTAAAGGCAACATTCCATCGACTCCACAATTTGATTCCCCCGCTCCTGTGGCAACTTCTTCAACCGTTGCCCCGCCAAAGGCGAAACCGGTAGCTCTCGAAATGGATACCTCGCCAACCCCTATCGTCATTCCTGCAGAGCCTGGGACAACCCTTAGTTCGAACCGAATCCATGTAATTAGCCCTGGAGACAGTCTCTGGAAAATAGCTCGGATCTACTACCCTAACAGTATTAACGAAGGTGTTGAAAAAATTAAAATTGCCAATCCAGGGAAGGCTTCGAATCCAAAAAATCTAAAGCTCGGCGTAGAGCTTATTATTCCTGAGTAAATTGAATTGCGGAAGTCGCCATGTTTGAAAAAGAAGATTTCAAAAAAACAACACCTCAAGAACCTGAGCTCTTGGACATATCATCAACGGATAGCGTTGAAGACCTTACACGGGAACTCGTTGAACATCAAGACCGGCTTCTTGCACTAAAACGCCAGCAAGAAGAAGTTGAAGTCAGAAAACGTGAGCTCGAGGAATTATCACAGCGCCGGGCCGAACTTGCCGCAGGTCAAAAGTCGATGCGGGAAAAACTCACTCGCGCAGTTAACCTTCTCGAGCGTGCTGAGTATGATACCCAACGAGAAATTGAGACGATTCACAATACTCGTTCCAACTTCAAAGAGCATCTAGAATCTATCGAAAAGATTAACCCGAAGGACTGGGAACCTGAGGAAGTCGACGAGCAACTCACTCTTTGTTTATCTATCATTGATCACGCCCAAGCCTCCTACAACCAATCTCGGGTCAAGCTGGAATCCATCAGTGGTCGTCTTGGCCACTACGAACAAATTGATGATGACGATGAAGGAGAACTCATCGATAGCGACCACCCACCCTTCCTTGAACTCGTCCGACGGGGTTTTGCATTTTCCTTACCCCTCATGATTCTCTTGTCTGCGATCGCATTTCTACTCCTCATTCGCAACTCGTAATCATCCGAGCTATGTCTTGGCTAAATCAAGAACGCGATCGATTGAAAGACGAAATCAAGCGTCTAGAAAAAACGGAAAAGCGTCTTAAGAAACAGGCAGCACTGCTTGAAAAAAAGATGACCGAGCCGTTTCAACCGGAAGAAAAAGAGATCACCCGAGAAGCCAAATTTAAGTTGGAACCTCACCATCAGGATACGATCAACACTTATGCGCGAAAACGCCGTCTGCGCGTCCATCACAAGAAAGCACGGAACCGGTTTTTCTTTATGTTGGCGGTTCTCCTTATCTTAGGTTTAATTCTCTGGAGAATTCTTTCTTAAAGGCTTTGCCTACTCGAATTTTCATTGAAACTTATCAAGGATTCAGTAGGTTTCTTGATCACGTTGGTGGACTTAGCGTTGTGGGTAGTGTTTTGGTTTGCAGAATTCTTGCTAAATAAAAACATCCCTTCATGGGAATCCAGGCTGTTACTTCCCTTTCGCGTGCTTATTTAAATGGTGGCCGTAGCTCAGTTGGTAGAGCCCCAGATTGTGGTTCTGGTTGTCGCGGGTTCAAGTCCCGTCGGTCACCCCAAGTTGTTCAATCTTCGTATCCATTCGGATGATCAACGTGCCAACGCCAAGCACTTTCAATTATCGTGTTAATATCCTGAAATTCAGGTGACCAACCCAGCGTTTCTCTGGCCTTGTGCGCATCTGCGATCAAACGAGGAGGGTCCCCAGGGCGTCTTGGTTTTTCTTCCACCTGAATATTTCGACCACTCACCTGCTGGACGGCATCAATAACCTCACGAACAGAATTCCCTCCTCCCGTTCCTAGATTAAAGTGGTTACTAGAGTTACACCCGAGTGCTAGAAAATGCGCCTGTGCCAGATCGAGAATGTGAATGTAGTCTCGAATACATGTTCCGTCTGGAGTCGGATAATCTGTTCCAAAAATATGAACAGACTCCTTCTGACCTTGAGCCACTTTGATGACGTTCGGAATCAAGTGAGTCTCAACTCGGTGATCTTCTCCAAAATTTTCAGAAGCACCTGCAGCATTAAAGTAACGAAGGATAACGGTTTGCAGATCGTGAAGTTCAGAAAACCAATGCAGCATCTGCTCAAACATTAGCTTAGAACGTCCATAAGGGTTTACAGGATTTTGTGGGACGTTCTCGTGAATGGGAATCTGATCAGGAATTCCAAAAGTGGCACACGTTGAAGAAAAAATGATGCGGCGCACCTGCGCCTCGAGCATGGCTTCCAACAAATTCATTCCTCCTCCCACATTGTTTCTGAAATATTTCATCGGTTTTTCCATGGATTCACCAACTAAGGCATTCGCAGCAAAATGCATTACAGCATCAGGCCGAAAGTCCTTCATGGTCTGAGTCAACAACGTCGAATCAGCAAGATCTCCCTCAACCCATTGAGCGCGTGTATCCACGGCTTTACGATGGCCTTCGCTAAGATTATCAAAGACCAAGACTTGCAAATCGTGATTAAGAAGATACTCGACACAGTTACTACCGATATAACCTGCCCCACCTGTCACTAAGACTTTCTTCACATCCATTTTCAAAACGAATCGGAATATAGGGCTCGTTGATTTTTGAGTCGAACTCGTTCTCGCTCCTTTTCGAGTTCCCGGACGAGCTTTGCGTAATCGGTGAGTTGATCTTCCGTTGCTTGGAACTCGAGATTCACAACAGCCCAGTCCAACATGTCTTTAGAAGCACGGTGTTGATCGCGAATTCTCTCTTCAAGCAACCGCGCCTGATTGATCGCTTTTCGATATTCTGCGTATTCCCCGACCATCCACTGCCCTAACGCCTGACGATAAGCCTCTACAACAGGTCGCCATAGAAAATGTGCTTTCAGCTCGAGAAGCTCTAGTTTTTGCATCGCCTCTTTGACTTCAGTTGGACTAAACCCAACCAGGACCTCATTAGGTAGCTCGCGAATTTGAATCATCTTTCTCGATCCACCCTCTACTCGTATCGAAAAATGAAGAGCTTGACTTAAAGAAGCAACAGTCTGTTCCCATCCAAGCACCGGAATTGCCTTACCAGTAGGAGAGTCTACCTGCTTCTGCCACCAGACCTCGGTCTGTGCCGAATCTGTCCAAAAGGGTTCGGGCTCGACAGTCCGAAGCTTCTTCAGCCAAAGACGAATCGCCCGCTTCTCGCTTGAAGTGATCACTGCTTTCTTAAAAAGCCAATACGAAAAGGCCTGCTGCCAATAGCGTTCTACCGAGAATTCACTTAACAAATCCCATTCTTGAATCTGCACCAAACTAGGAACTCTCTGGATGCGCCCGGCTTTCATCACGATACTTTGCCACTGTTCGTCCCGGGTAGAAACCATACTCCACAGCAGGCCCTCACTCAGCCAAAGCGGTGGATCTGCTAATTCTTCAATACTAATCTTAGCTTCCCCATCCCACGTCAGCGCCTGTAAAAGAGCTATCACTATCGAGCGCCGCACTTTGAAGGTATTCCCCTCTAATTCTCCCTTCAACTCGACTGTTAGCGAAATACGACCTCCATCGGTTCCGATTTGTCGGGGATAGGAAAAGAAGGGACCTTCAAAATCAGGAATACCTGGCTTCCAGCGAACCACGAGTTCATTGACTGGCAACTTGCGAATTCCTAACATCTTTGAAAATTGAATAGCCGTTTGCTCAACGAGAGGTAATAACTCTAGATTGAGAAGGCTATCACGACTCACGATACGTATCGGATATTTTTCACTCGTCACTGAAAAGACCGGAACCACGTCCTTTCTTTGAGACAGGCCTGTGGTCTGCATGCAAAGAAGCCCGAATAACGCCAGTCTGATGCCTAGAGCTAATGACATATCCCTTATGATGGGCGACTCAGGGCTTGCCAAGCAAGTAACAAAGCTTAAAAAAGCCGAGTGGATGATTTAAAGGGCTACTGGAAACAACGTCAGCAACAGTTTGAAAAACACTTAAACAAACTGATCCCCTCAGCAAAAGCCAAACCAGCTTTGGTTCACGAAGCAATGCGTTACAGTCTTTTCGCAGGAGGAAAACGCCTTCGCCCGATTCTTGTCCTTGCGGCAGCAGAAGCTTTAGGGGGCAAGGCTGAAGACTGTATGCCATTGGCTGCTACGGTTGAATGTATTCACACCTACTCACTTATTCACGACGATCTACCTTGCATGGATGACGACGACCTGCGGCGAGGTAAACCCACGTCGCATAAAGTGTACGGTGAAGGCCTGGCAGTCCTTGCTGGAGATGCCTTACAGACACTAGCATTTGAA
>JBCCKK010000203.1:0-6220 GCA_039027395.1 Verrucomicrobiota bacterium
ATAATTTGAGCCCCCGAATCGACAGCCTCTACAATCCCCGCCGCAAGCGTGAAACTATCACCTACTCCATTTGCATCGAGGACGGGAATATCTAAAAGTGATGCCCCTGGAGCGACACCCTGGGCCAGTTCATGACTTCCAGCAATCAACGAAGCCACAGACGTTCCATGCCCAGATTCAATATCCTTAATTGCATTCTCACCTCGGCGGATCGATCCTTCCTGAAAGGCGGGGTGGGATGCGATTCCGGAATCGAGAACCGCTACCGTCATTCCTTTTCCGGTCTCTAGTGAAATTCCATCCACTCCAAGCCATTCCCACAGTCCGGTTCCTAGTCCCTGATAACCGTCCAAGGATAATTCTTGGATGGGAGCTTCGGGTGCAGGTGGAACCGTCACCAAATAATTCGGAGCCGCCTCCACTTGCCCGGTCCTCAGCCAATCGCCAAACCGCTCAAAATCCGTGATCTCAACACGAACCGTTTGAAACCGATCTAATTTATCCAAAACTTTCAAACCATGCTTTGCTGCTTCTTTAAGAAACCGGTAGTAGGCATCTTTGTCCGCAAGTTTTAGAATGGCCTCACGCGGCATTGCTTTAATGCGAGATTGAACACCTTCAGAATCAGATTCACTTTCCCCTACTTGAGCTCGTGAATTTCCCGATAGCTGCTGTTGGCGCCAAAGCGTAGTCCAGAGCTCATGCTCCAAAGCACTGCGCTGCGCGGAATTAGATCCAAATTGCTTAGAAAACAACTCGGAGTTCCCCACTTCCCTTGCAACGAAATAAAAAACGAGAAGACCGAGAATCAGCGCTACAATAGTGGTCCATAAAATCGAATATCGCATGTGTTTTAAAGCGTTTCCGGACTGAGATTGATTTACTTCTACGCAGTATAGCCTAATATGACAAAAAGCAATTGCCATTCCCTGGTAACAACTGATGAAACCTCTGCATGTAATCATTCTTCTAGCGGGTTCGGCACTGATCTGTGGTTCAACAGGGTTTTGGTTTGGACAAAACACGAGATCTTTCAGTTCCTCGACTAACGCGCCCCTTGCTCAACCGACAGCGGGACCGAATACATATTCATCAGAATCTTTGGCGGCTACAGAAGGCGTTCCTCCCGTCCCTGCCGAGGAACTCTCCGTTGACAAAAATCTAGACAATATCTTTGTCGCTGCTGTCGGGCGATCCGATACTTATTCGAAGATCGACACCTTCCTTTCTCGACTTTCAACAGACGCACTCCCAGAAACACTTGCTTACCTAAAAAGAATGGACCACTCCTCAGAAAAGGAAGTGCTGGCTAATCGCTTATTTATGCGGTGGGCAGAACTCAATCCAAACCGAGCTCTGTCCGAGTTGAACAGCGCGGGCCTATCAAACTCTCTGCAATCCAGTGTAAAGTATACGATCTTAAATACCTGGGCCCAACAAAGCCCGGAAGCCGCGTTTGCTTGGACGAACCAAGTGTCCAAGGCACAAGAAAAGATGCAGGATAAACGATCTGTAATTCAATCGATTGCGCAGACAGATCCAGAAATGGCACTACGCTATGCTGAGCAGCTCCCGGGAAACCAGAGCAATAGCGGAATCTATAGCAGCATTTTTATTTCACTTGCCCTTAAGGATCCTGTTTCCGCACTTAATCGGGCCGAACAGCTAGCCCCGGGTCCTACTCGAAATCAAGCATTAGCCACCGCAGCGAGTCAATGGGGTAGAAAGAACCCCATCGAAGCACTCAACTGGGCCAAGTCGCTTAAAAGTATACAAACCCAGAACCAGATTGTCGGCAACGTACTTGCCAATTGGTCCCAAGATGACCCTCAGGCTGCAGCACAGTACGCCATTACGCTGCCGCCTGGCCAACAACAAAACAATGCCATCAATCAAATCATCAACCAAATGGCGCAACAAGATGTCAATCAGGCACTTCAATGGCTCGACAAAATCCCAGAGGGTCCAGGAAAGTTCACTGCATTGCGATCCCTCTCCTATCAATGGTCCCAGAGCGAGCCTGAAAAAGCAGCTGCCTATGTGGCTTCACTTCCAGCTAGCAATATGCAAGCGGACATCTTGGGATCCGTTATGTCGCACTGGGCTAATAACAACGTATCCGATGCGATCCGTTGGCTAGATAACATTCCATCGGGTGCCGCACGAGAAAATGCCATGCGCCAAATCGGCTACCGGTGGAGTCAGAGCGATCCAGAAGCAGCAGCTCAGTATATGGCAGCGAATGCCTCAGAAGAGGTGCAAAGACGCGTAATGGGAAACATCTCACGTCATTGGGCGCAAAACGATCCGACAGCAGCAATCAATTGGGGGCTTCAGCTTCCGGAAGGTCAGGCGCGAAACAACTTTATCCGCAGTGCGTTTAGTGCATGGGCAACGTCTCAACCAGAAGCAGCTTCACAATCTATCGGCCAGCTATCCGAAGCTGACCAAAGAGAAGTGGCGCCTCAAATTGCAAGTCAATGGGCGCAGCACCAACCAAAGGAGACAGCTCAATGGGCGAAAAAACTTCTGGACGAAGACGTTCAAGCCAATACCTACCGTTCTCTTATGTATCAATGGTCAACCAACGATCCCTATGGAGCCTCAACTTGGTTAGAAGGACTTCCCGAGGGGAAATCGCGTGACTCAGCAGTCGGTGCGTTTGTCGAACGTGTCGCTGGGCTATACCCTGACGGCGCTACGTTGTGGGCTGCCAGCTTCAGTGAGGACGGCAGCAGACGCTCGCAAACCTTACGTGCCGTTCGATTGTGGAAAAAAATCGACCCCGACGCGGCCACCACCTGGGTTCGTTCAAGTGGTTTATCAGATCGGGATAAGAATCGCCTACTTAAGTGAGCCATAAATCACGGGAGTGCGGCTGCCTGTCCCAATCCGCAGGTCCAATGCCAGAGTCGTTTCCATTCCATCGGAGGACTTGAGGCCTAATACTAGCCGATCGGACACATCCGTTTTTGTAGACCTCGGTCGAACTGACACAATGTAATCTCCATTTGTTTCAGTGGTCTCAATAACGAAGTGCCGAGACGCAAGTGTTTTAGAAACCACTCTTAATTCGGCCTCCTTAGCTAGGATCAATCGTGACGTTTTAGCTATCGGTGTCTCTCCCTGGTCCCAGGAGAGCCATTGAGGTTTAATCGAAGCATAGACGGGAATCGTTGTCTTTAGAGTGAGAACGACCTGCGACGCCTTTGGATCATCGGTAAGAACAATCACACGCTTCTCTTGCAGTCCCTCTCGATTTCCTGCTTGGAAATTTGCTAAGACACTACCTGTCTCACCTGGCAGATATTTGTGTTTACTCAAAACGGCAGTGGTGCAACCACAGGATGCTTTAACAGCGGAAATCGTAACGGGATAATTACCGGTATTTTTGAATCGAAAAACGAATGATTCGCTCTTCTGCCCTACGTTCCAGGATTTCTCAAGAACCCGCTGGCTCCACTCTAATCCCGCATGTCCCACTGCCGAGAACTGTGCGAATAAAACCACTCCTCCAATCCACTTGGTTGACACTCTTAACCAGTGAATCTGAAACCTCACTGGAGTTCGTATTCTCCAGAGCCTACTTTTTTATAGACTTTGAACCCGTGTTCTCGGGCTTCCGCAGGTCCCACAGGCTTAAAAACCTTCGGAGTATTAAAGGAGGCGACACATTTGCGAACGGGTTTCCGGCAAATGGGGCAATCTTTGAGTTCTGGACGATCTACCGGACGCCTTAGCTCAAATTCTCCGCCACAGACTTGGCAGTTCCCGTCAACGAGCTCGTATTTGTAGAGTGGCATTCAGCTTTAAATCACTACCCTGAAATGGTTTTTAACTGATCGCGAAGCACTGCGGCTTCTTCAAAACGTTCGCTACGCACGGCTTCTTCCAAAGCTTCTTTCAACTTTTGTTTTTTGAGAGCAACCATCGAATTCGGCACTTTACCTCCGTGGCTGGATCCTTTTTGGCAGTCCGTCAAAACGTCAGCTAGCATGTCGACAAACGTTTCGTAACAATTAGGACAGCCCAATCGCCCAGTCTTTCGCAAGTGTTCGCTTGTGAACCCACAGCTCTCACACTTCTGGTCTTCACTAGGTTCCTCGATCAAAAATGATTTAGCCGAAATCTCTTCAACTGGCTCGGGTTCTATGCCTTTGATTGGATCTGGCATTCCTTTCTTGATTGCCAATTTCGAAACAGCTTCCCAAACATCGAAATCAACCAAATTTTCCTCATGGATCTCTGGAATACATTTTGCGCAGACATGAACCTCAACTGCCTTGCCGTTCACCATTTTAGTCAAATGACAAGTTGCTTGTTGTCCGGAACAGAATGAACACTCCATTAGAGAAAGGTAGCATGCAGCTAGACGTTGTGCAAACCTGCTTTGCTGTTAGATTACCTTGGGTTTTTGGTTGACTGAAACCCCATCCTCAGGCAGCTTTCCGTCCCGAAAATTATGAGAGATAAAGTAACGCTAGAGTGCACAGAAGCGAAAAAAGAAGGAAAGCCACCTTCACGTTATATTACGAGTCGCAATAAAAAACTGACTCCTGAGCGATTGGAGCGAAAGAAATACAATCCCTTCCTTCGCCGGCACACGATCCACAAAGAGATTAAGTAATTCTCACCCATACGTGATCTAGCCTTTTGGACTAGGGCACGGGCCGGTGCTGTCACGCACCGATAACTCAACAGGAATCACCTTCGGTTCCCACTTCTCTTTACCGGATTTACATCGAATCCAATGGCGAAACGCTGTTGAGCCTAACTCAACCTGGGGCCGTGACACGGTTGTCAGTGGAACGTTTCCATGGGCGGCCAAAATTCCATCTCCAAAACCAACAACAGAAACATCTTCGGGAACTCGATATCCTTGGCTGCGGAGAATCTCGATCGCTCCAATTGCTACCGCGTCCACGGCACAAACAATAGCCGTAAACTTCATCTTCTCGGCTAGAGCACGCATCATCGTTTCCCGGCCACCCTCGACGTCGAGGCCCGAAAGGAAAATTTTCTCATCGTCATATCCAAATCCCGCCTCGATAAGTTCTTTCTTGAAGCCGCTCATATGATCCGCAGTGGAACTTGCCGTCGGAGGACCCGAAAAATAGAGAATGTCTTTATGCCCCAACTCCAAAAGGTGTGAAGCAGCAAGACGTCCTGCCTTATAACAGTCGGCAATCACCCAAGAAACCCATTCGAATTGCTTAGCATCCGCAGGATAGTGGTCCAAAAAAATCAATGGTGTTTTATATTTGCGAGCAGCCTCTAAAATGGGAGTTCGATGTTGTAATCGCACCAGTGTTTGAATAAATACTGCCTCCACCTTCCGTTCAAACATCCGTTGTAAGAGCCGCACTTCCCGATCTTCGTTTTGGCGTGAAGCACTGACTAGAAGCTGAAACCCTTCTTCTGCTGCCGAATCTTCAATTCCCCTCAAGACGCCTGCTGCAAATGGTTCGTTGATTTCCTGAACGAGCGCTCCCAGCAGGAATGTCCTTCCTGCTCGTAAGCTCCGCGCATTGTAATTCGGGACGTAACCAACACGATCCGCCTCTTTGCGGACCCGTTCTTTTGTCGATGCACCGATGTCAGGGGCGTCACGAAGGGCTTTCGAAATCGCCATAACCGATAGATCTAGATTCTTTGCAATCTGCTTAAGAGTCGCCATGGTCGTTTTCTCAGATCAAGACTCTTCTTCAGCGATGATTTTGACGAACTCTTCGGCATGCTTGGCTTCAAGCAATTGCTTACGCACGCTTTCCTCCTTTAACACCCGAGCCAATGCTCCCACCGCTGCTAAGTATTCGGTTCCCATACGCAAAGGTGTCCCGATGCAGAAGATAATATAAATTTTACTCTGCATCCCCGCAAAGCTGATTCCACCTGGATGAACACCTGCAGCGATAACGAGCTCGTCGACTGCATTACAGCGGGCATGAGGAAAAGCAATCCCATTCCCGATGCAGGTCGATTCTTTCTGTTCTCTCTTCCAAGTTTCATCAAAAAGTGTTTCGAAATCCTGGACGTGGTCATGATCTTTAAGAGGATTTATGATCTCACGAATCACCCCTTCGTGGTCGTCCGATTGTAACGGAATTCGAACCCAAGACTCAGAAAGTATCGACGATATTAGTTTTCCCATGTGCTCAAAAACAATTCCAGCCCCACGCCGGGAATCAAACCCCTTACTTGCTCCAAATCTTATTTAAAT
>JBCCKK010000204.1:0-6214 GCA_039027395.1 Verrucomicrobiota bacterium
CGACGAACTAAAAACAACCCCGTGCTGATCGGAGAGGCAGGAGTGGGCAAAACAGCAATTGTCGAAGGTTTGGCTCAAGAAATTGTGGCTGGCAATGTTCCGGAGCTGCTCCGCGATAAGAAGGTCGTCAGCCTTGATCTCGCACTCATGGTGGCTGGAACGAAGTACCGCGGCCAGTTTGAAGAGCGCATCAAAGCGGTAATGGAAGAGATTCGTAAAACCAAAAACATTATTCTCTTTATTGACGAGATGCATACGATTGTGGGTGCAGGTTCGGCTGAAGGAGCGATGGATGCCTCAAACATCATCAAACCCGCTCTTTCTCGAGGCGAGTTGCAATGTGTGGGAGCAACAACACTTAACGAATACCGCAAACATATCGAAAAAGATTCTGCCCTCGAGCGTCGTTTCCAGAACGTCAAGGTTGATGCGCCGAGCATTGAAGACACGATCAAGATCTTGAAAGGGCTGCGTCCTAAGTACGAGCAGCACCATAAAGCCGAGATCACCGATGATGCACTTGAGGCTTCCGCTAAATTGAGCGATCGCTATCTCACGGGACGATTCCTTCCCGATAAAGCGATTGACATCATGGATGAAGCCGGAGCATGTGCACGTATTAAAGCAACGACCTTGCCTCCTGAGCTCAAAGATCAAGAAGGACAGATCGATGTTATAAAAGAAGAGAAGGAAGCAGCCATTAAGGAGCAAGATTTCGAAAAAGCAGCCGCTCTTCGCGATAAAGAAAAAGATGCTAAAAACGCGTTTGAGCAGGCCATGACGGACTGGAGAACCAAGCGTGATGAGCAAAAGGTATTGGTCGATGAGGATGATGTCATGAGTATTGTCTCTCGCTGGACGGGAGTACCTCTCGCCCGTATGGAGAAAAAGGACATGGAACGCCTTCTCAACTTAGCCGATGAGCTTCATGGTAAAGTTGTGGGACAAGATGAAGCCATCCAAGCACTTGCAAAAGCTTTACGCCGTTCGAGGGCCGATCTTAAAGATCCTAATCGTCCGATTGGCTCCTTTATCTTCCTCGGGCCTACCGGTGTTGGTAAAACCCATTTAGCCAAGCATCTTGCAAAGCATGTATTTGGAGAGGAGGAAGCATTGATCCAAATCGACATGAGTGAATACATGGAGAAATTCAACGTTTCGCGCCTCGTCGGATCGCCTCCAGGCTACGTCGGATATGAAGAAGGCGGGCAGCTTACGGAACGCGTGCGTCGTCGCCCTTACAGCGTAGTGCTTTTTGACGAGATCGAAAAGGCCCATCCCGATGTTTGGAATATATTGTTACAGATTCTTGAGGATGGTCATGTCACAGACAGTCTTGGGCGTAAGGTTGATTTTCGGAATACGATCATTCTTATGACTTCCAACGCAGGTGCTGACCTAATCAAAAAGAATCGTGTTGTTGGATTTGGCTCAACCGAAACGGAGGAGCCCGATTACGATCAGATTAAGAAACAGCTACTCGCGGAAGCCAAAAAGGTCTTTAAACCTGAGTTCTTGAACCGTTTGACCGATATCATCGTCTTCCATTCGTTGAATCGTGAGCATCTTGCCGACATCGTTAAGCTGGAAATCGAGAAAGTTACCGGGCGCTTGGGTGAGCGGGAGATTACCCTCAAACTCACCAAGAAGGCTGTCGATTTCTTGATCGATAAAGGATACGACCCTGCTTACGGTGCTCGTCCCTTGCGGCGTGCCATCGAGAAACACTTAGAAGACGTCCTGGCAGAGGAGCTTATCCGGGGCAACTTCAAGTCGGGAAGCGCAGTTACCGTTGATTGCCGTAAAGAAGAGCTGACATTTAAGTCCTCTGATAGGGCAAACGACAAGCCTGCTAAGTCGAGTAAGTCGAGTAGTGATTCAGACTAGACGCTTCAAGCGTCTAATTCTGCTGAATGAACCCGTCTCCGAAACGGCGCGAACCTGAGCAGGTTTGCTCCATGTTTGACTCACTCGTGTCCTGTTATGACCGGCTTAATCGAACAATGACCTTGGGAATGGACCGTAGTTGGCGTAGACAGCTCCGAGATTCTGCGCTCAAGCAGGATCCGAAGTGGGTTCTCGATCTTGCTAGCGGCACGGGTGATGTCGCTCTTCTTTTTCAAGAATCAGGAGTTCGAGTGACAGCAGGTGATTTTTGTCCTTCGATGCTGAAAGAGGCGGAAAGAAAAGGTGTAAAAGACACTCAAATTGTTGAAGCTTCTGCCCTCCCATTTACAGATGCCTCATTTGATGCGGTAACGGTAGCTTGGGGGTTTCGTAATTTTCAAGACCGACAAAAAGCCGCGCAGGAAGTTTACCGAGTTCTCAGACCTGGAGGTGGTTTTTTTATCCTGGAAAGCTCAGAACCACGCGACTGGACCCGCCCTTTTTATCGATTATATTGCCGCAACCTGATTCCACGCTTAGGGCAATTCATTTCTGGAAATCGCTCAGCTTACCGCTACCTTGTCGAAACAATGGCCGACTTTCCGCCTCCCGATGAACTTGCCGGTCTCTTAACACAGTGGGGTTACCATCGGATTAATTGGAAAACGATGGGATTAGGAGCTGTCTGCCTGCATCAAGCTTTTAAGCCAGCGTAATTCTTTAGACAGAAGCTAAGTTGGAGCGGGAACGAATTGCTCGGGGTCGCTTCGTTGGGATAATGGGACGAGAAAGATCCGTCATCGTGATATCCCCTTTCCATCCACGGGCGTAGTGCACGGCTCCAAGTTGAAATCCAGATTGGGGAAATGTCGATGGCATTTCTAAAAGAGTAATCTCACGAATACCAAAACCACTTTCTTTTACATCTCTTAACCGAGCCTTGGTCCAAGCATGATTAACAGTCATCAAAAAGACAATATGGTCAGCAACTTCCATTGCATGCCCCAAAAATGGGCGGATCTGGCTCCAAGGTGGATTTGTTACAATCCAATCCACGGGCTTATTCCAATCAAAGAAATCTTTGCCTCGACTGATTTCGCACCATTTTGCCCCGGGCATCACTCGCAAAAAATGTCCTTTGCCACAACAAGGTTCCAAAATTTTGCCTTTCGGTTGAAAGTGTTCTACGAGGCGGCGTGCCATTTCAGGAGGAGTTTGAACAACATCATCACTGATGTAATTACGGTTCGGCTGGCAACGCATAAACATGAATTATCAGTTTTTACGTATTTGTATAGAAAAAAGTAAAAATTACATTTCTGAGGCTCTTAACCAGAAAAGAGGATTGCCAAAAATTATGGATTCCTGCACTGTTTTCGTCCTCTTTAAGCGCTCGTGGCGGAATGGCAGACGCGCTAGCTTGAGGGGCTAGTGGGAGTAATCCCGTGGAGGTTCAAGTCCTCTCGAGCGCAATTTCCGATTTGGATTTCTCTCTAGGATTTTGATTGATCGACACCCTCCGATGATACTTCAATATCGGATATAACAGTCGAGCAAGCATCCGAAATATCATTCAAGTGACGAGATGCATCCTTTACTTCCTCTGGATCATAGCTGTCGGCAATTTTGACAATTGCTTCCCCCAGCTGTCGATAAATCCCACCCAATTCAACAAAGACTTTTGGCGTTGCTTCGATCAACACCGCGCGGCGATCGCTGGGGTGTGGTCTGCGAACGATTAGCCCTTTCTTCTCAAGACGATCCAGAAGGGCTGTGACAGTTCCACTTGTCAAATCCAATTGGGATCCGATGTTCTTAGGTAAAATGGGCCCATCTTCTAATAAGTTGAGACACCGAAGGTCTGTTCGAAAGATACCCATTCGCTTAGCCACAAGAGCATCAAATTGATCGATAGCCGAATGAAGTTTTCTGCAGGCGTTTACCAAACCGTAGATATCATTAGGAGCTGGATTCATGTTTTTCATTTTAATCAGAGTTTTCAAGACTATAAAATTTGATTGTCAAGTATCTTGACTATCAAGTTAAATGAATTAGTCTCTTTGCATGGTTATTATTTCTGTCTTTTTCGGGATTGCTGCAGCTGTTGTGTTTACTATCATTTTAACTCCTCGAGTTGTCGAGTATGTAGAATCAGTCGAAATTCGATCGTGTCCAGAAACAGTCTACGATAGCATTCGTTTTCAACGAGACCTCATGCGTTGGTCGGCGTGGCCGACTGAGACCGGATCCCGGTGCCAGACCGATGGAACCGATGGCGAGATTCATGCTAAAACAATCTTCCTGGATAAAAAAGGAACTGCGTTTGGTTATCAAAGTATTACAGAGGTCATTCAAAACCAAAAAATTAGCTTTTCTCTCGAATCCAAAGGCCCGCCTCACATACCTACTCTTGATTTTCATATTATTCCTATCGATAACCAGTTGACCAGAGTACTTCTTCATTTCCGAAACGACATTACGCCTCCATTCCATTTTTTTCTTAAGCTTTTTGGTATTGTGCGTTGGACGAGAAAGATGCATGAAAAAGATCTAGATGGTCTCAAGCGATTTATCGAACGCTCGGAAGACTATCAAGGAAATCCGATTTAGTTTCTCTAGTCTAATCGAAAATTTTAAATAGGTTGCTACCTCATGATCTAGAAGTTGCATTCAAGATTTTTGTTGTACTCGGTGGAGAGATGATTTTAACTTATCTCATGATCACTCACGTTGTTATCTTCTGGACGGATAAACCGCATGAAGAGAATAAAATGAAGCTATTAGATGCAGCAGAAAAGCTGGCTAGCATCCCGGGTGTTCAGAATTTCCGAATTGGTGGTCCAGTTCGCAGTTTGCGGGGTGCTGTCGATGACAGCTTCTCGGTAGCAATTTCACTTGATCTCGCAAATCCAGAAGCCGTCAAAAACTATCTTGAGCACCCAATCCACAGTGAGTTTATCAACGGTGCTTTCAAGGAGTATTGTAAACGTTATGTTGTTTACGACTTCGGTGAGTAGTCTTGCACTCGAGATCACGCCCGAACGGATGCCTATTGCAATCGTCTGACAACCACTTAGATTACTGGGGAATGTCCGAACACGAAGAGAATAAACCGGTAATCACTCCAGGAATTGACAGTTTTAAAGACCTTTCGAGCTTAGCTTCGGACTTCCCAGAACTCGTTAAATCTCGACTCACTGCATTGGTTCTTATCACCACAGGGGCAGGGTTTTGTTTAGGCTGGCAATCTGAAAGTTCCCTTTGGAACCTCTTTCATGTTCTTCTAGGAACTGCAGGTGTTGCGGCTGGCGCGGCCGTTCTCAACGAACTGCTGGAAGTCGGACCCGATGGAAAGATGAAACGCACCCAAGAACGCCCGCTCCCTGCGGGGCGCATTAATCCTCAAGATGCACTTTTTATCGGAGGAATCTTGAGTGGACTAGGCCTGGCTTATCTTTCAATGGTAGTTAACTCCCTCTCCGCTTTACTAGCCGGTATCACTTGGGGCATTTATCTATTTATCTATACTCCAATGAAACGAGTTAGCTCTTGGAATACACTCGTCGGTGCGATTCCCGGAGCCTTGCCACCAACCATCGGCTGGGCGGCCGCTGCCGGCTCAATTAATTCCGAGGCCACTCTTTTCTTTTTGTTACAGTTTTGCTGGCAGATGCCTCACTTTTTGGCTATCGCATGGCTTTATCGTGAAGATTATGATCGCGGTGGATTTCGAATGATCACCGCAACAGACGCTCAGGGAAAGAAAACCGCCCTCTATAGTTTGATTCATACTGCCTCCATCCTTCCTCTAACCGTTGCTACGTTCTACTATGGCGAGGCTAGTTGGATCTTCTTAATCGGCGGACTTGTATTTGCTGTCATCTATCTTCTCCCCGCTGTCCGTTTCTGGCGTGCCCCAGATAATACGACTGCAAAGCCCTTATTTCTTACCTCGCTTCTTTACCTTCCAGGTTTGTTTATGGTAGCCATTCTAGATCGAGCCATTTTTTGACCAAAGCAATTTTCGATTTAGAGAAAAACAAGAACAATTGCTGCCACAATCATACTAGCTCCAAACAGTCGGATCAGAAGCACCTGCTTTCCCGCTTCACTCTCTCGATTACTAAACCAGTGCCCAACACACCAGACCATTAGGACACTCCAGAGGCCCCGACTACTATAAACAATATTAGCTCCAGCAGGGTCCGAAAAGTACCCAATGGCAAATGCTAGGAAAACAGCCTGCAATGCGATCAATACAGAACTAATTCCAATGTGCACACCTACACCCTTAGGGATTTTCCACATAGGAGCCTTGAACAAGGGA
>JBCCKK010000205.1:0-6168 GCA_039027395.1 Verrucomicrobiota bacterium
CGACCCACTTGATGGGGCTAATCAGGTCGGCAGTTTCGCTGGCACCAATGGTGACGCTCAAAATCCAACTGATTTTGGTGCAAACGATATTGCTGACGGCTCTTCTGGCACTGTTTTCATGAGACTAAATATTGATAGCTTCGCCGGATCCAACTTTTCATTTGGACTTTCCGATACGACTTCGGGCTTTGATGCCAATTTTGGTGATTTTCGCTCACAGCTCGTTATTTCCAGTTCAGGCTTTCGTGTCCGGGACGGAGGGGGCTCCGTCACATTTGACCAAACACTTAGCGAAGACACTTGGTATGATCTTTGGATCGTTGCCGACAACGCCACCGATACCTCACAGGTCTACATTCAAGGAGGCGCTTTTTCTTCACAGACTCAACTCACCACTGGTTCGGGAGCTACCAATTCTTGGGCATTCCGCTCATCGGCGGGAGATCTAGGAACTTTTCTTATTCGGTCCGGATCCACTCATTCAGACACTGTTTTACTTGATGATATCTATGTTGACTCATCTGCAGTTAATTTAGCTAATCCGATTCCTGAGCCTTCAACGACTTACGCGTTGATTTTGGGAGCAACCTTCTTGCTCGTCATCACCCGGCTGCGATCAAATCGCAAAAAAGCTTAGATAGTGAAGGCGACAGTTGAGATAAATCAAAGAAAGGGGCGCTTTGAGCAAGCGCCCCTTTCTTTATTTGATGACACTTGTACGGAGCAACAACTCAAAACCATTTTCCAACAGTTCCCTACTCGCTCATTAATTCCAAAACTGGGTGATCAAACATGGTTGAAGGTCAGGCAAAAGCCCCACCTTCAACAGAATATTGCTCGACTAGTCACCACTGCCTCCCAGGAAGCCAAAATCCTACTTCCTGAACTCACCGAAGATCTTTATCAATCATTTCATCGAACCGGACGCCGCTTTGATTTCGATGTTGCTTACAAAACCCGGCGACGGCTATTAACCCAATCCGCTCTTGCTGCTGTGCTCGTTGATGACCCTTCTCCATTCTTAAATCCCCTATTTGAGCGCTGGAGACAGACCCTTGCCGAGCCCTCTTGGGCACTAAATGCTCATGTAGAAAATCGGTCTGGAAAGGATCCAAACTGTTTAGATCTGGCAACTTGCGAAACCGCTAATGCGATATCTGAACTCTATCAGGTATTCTTCGAATATTTGCCAGACGATTTACGGGAAGGTACAAAGCAGAGAATCCATACTATTCTTGAGAGCTATCTTAGTAATTCTCGCGCTCCCTGGGGTTGGTTTAGATCCACGCACAACTGGAATGCCATCTGTCATCAAGGCATCCTTGGTGCCGCTTTAAACGTTGAGACCAATCCGGATCGAATAGTAAAAGTCGTTTCCAAAATACAAAGGGATTTACCGCGATTCCTTGATGGCTTTACCGAAGATGGAGGATGCACCGAGGGAGCAACATATTGGGGTTACGGATTTGGTTGGTTTAGCTGGATGAATGAGCAAATTGAATCCAGAACAAATGGAACACTAAGCTTATTTTTAGACAATCCACTGATCGAAAAAATTGCTCATTTTGGTATCGATTTTCACATACCTCCGATAAGTAAAATAAACTTTGCGGATGGATTCTTTTATAATCGTCTTCAACCTGGCCTTATCTCCTATCTTGGAAATCGACTGAAAAGCAAAAGACTGACCGAGGCAGCTAACTGGCTCTATTTTGACGAGATTGGCCGCCTCGGCAATCTCGATGCCCAGGATCCTGACCGGCAGGACTTCTTTACACTGGCCCGAAACTTTCTTCACTCCCCTTTTTTACTTCCAAAAAATTCATCCTTCCCAGAAGGCGATTGTATATACCCTAATCTTGAAGTTTGGAATACTCGTGGAGTAGATAAAGCATCTGGAAAAAGCTGGTCGGTTTCAGCCAAGGCTGGAAACAATGATGAACATCACAACCACAACGACTGCGGTTCCTATCTGATTCACATCAACGGTAAACCATTAGTTTCAGAAATTGGGAAACCTGACTATGTGAAGAGGTACTTTCATGGTGATCGATATTCCTTTATCGCAGCTCGCTCACTCGGGCATTCCGTTCCACTGATTAACGGTTGTGAGCAACGAAGCGGTTACCAATATAGTTCTGAATTGATTCAAGCAGTTGTGGGATCCAACCCCACTTTTCAAGCAGATATCTCAGGGTGCTACCCCCGCAGCGCCGAGTGCTCTTCAGCAATTCGAACGATTACGATCAACCGAAATCCTTTCCGAATTCAGGTAAACACCAAAATCATACTTAAGGAGGTCTTTTCTCTCGAAGACGCAATTATCACTTTAGGTAAAGCCACATTGATTAGTGAGTCTCTAGCGGTATTGAATCTGGAGGGCGAATCAATACGAATTACCCTCGATCAAAATTCACGTTTTGACCGAATCGAAGACCACGCATTCCGAGACCGTCGAGGAACAGACCATAACATCCAGCGCATTGTAATCACAGCATCCCAACCGTTTGATTCACAGATGCAGTTTCACTACGAATTTTCTCTTTGATCCAGGTAATGATCAAGTCGTGCCTGAACCCAAAAAAGAGGCGCTTATATTAAAGCGCCTCTTTTTTGATTTATCTCTGCTGTCGTGTTCTCTTAGCCTAATTTACGCTTTTGCTTTCTGAGCAAAAACAGACTAAGCGCTCCAGCTAACAACAAGGTCCATGTTGAAGGTTCCGGAACAACCTCCAGTTGAAATCCATTAAAGGCACCTTCGCCCGTGCCTACCGAATAATTGATCGTCATTGTTCCCGATCCATTTGTTGTCCCTGTGAACACGAGGTAGTTTTGACCCAAAACTAAAGCGCTTGCAGCAGCATCCGAGGCTGATGTTGTTTGGGAACTACCGCCATCGACAGCGAATGTGGTCTGTCTTCCACCAACATCAGGTTGGCTATAGGTGTGTAAGGTGTAAGCAGCATTAGTGTCCAAACCTGTCAACGTCAGGGTCCCGACCCCTCCGTTGAAATCAGTTCGAATTCCCAAATAATCTTGCATTAAGGAACCCGCAGGTCCGGTATAAGCCGTGTCTGTATCATTAAATAAAAAGCTCCCATTAAATGTGAGAATTGCCCCTGATGCAGATCCCGTTGAATCATTGAGCGCCCCCCCTAATCCAGAGATATTTTGGCCTGTGTTATCAAAGGAATTCCATTGATCACCTGCCGAGCCTACCACTGCTGCTCCGGTATGCACGGGACCTGAAGGACTAAAGAATCCTCCACCAAAGTCGACATTGATTAGGACCTGCGATTGAGCAACTTGGATGCTCAGGAAAGTTATTAACAGCACGCTTCTGATTTTCATATCTATCTTACTTTCTTGTTTAATGTTTCTTGCCTAAGTATCCGTAATTGCTTGTCATACGGCAAAGGGTCTTTAGGTTTCCACGGTAACCTTGAATCCAGATTTGCCATCTCCCTCATTACGAGACATCGCAAAAGTTGCTGGTGTTAGCCATGTTACCGTCGGCAGAGCACTCAGAAACCACCCGAAGGTTTCGGCTTCTCAGAGAAAACGAATCCAGGAGCTTGCGACAAAAATGGGTTATAAAAAGAATCCGCTCATTTCCGCATGGATGAAAGCGCGCCGGTCTCAGGGCACTGTGAACTCGAAGGAAACCATTGCGTTTCTTTCCTTTGATGAAATCAAGACATTCAAAGAAGCTGATAACTTCTATCGATTATGGCACGCTGGAGCGCAATCAATGGCCCAAGAGCTTGGCTATGGGTTTAACACAATCTCTGCCAAAGATTACAAGTTCTCTTGGCAAAGCATTGCCAGGGTGCTTACCAGTAGAGGTATTCGGGGTATCTTACTCGCTCCTATGCTGGGTAAAACTTTTAGTATGGATTTGAACGATTTCATCGCCGTAAGCGTTGAAAAAATGGATCATTCTCCACACATCGACCACGTTCTACCCAACCACTTTGAAGGAATGCAGCTTGCTTTAGACGAAGGTATTCGGCGAGGCTATCGGCGCATCGGATATATCCATCCCGGAAGACTCTATCCCACCCACCTGCGATGGAAGGGTGCTTATCTAAGCTACCGGGAATTTCTTTCGGCTAATGAGCAAGTGGAGATCATTGAAGCACCTGCTTCGTCAGCTGAAACTCCTGAGCGATTCCAAAAATGGTTTAATTCAGAAAAACCAGACTTAGTCATCTGCCCAAACCCGATTTTTTTTACACACTTAAAATCTATGGGACTCTGCATTCCCGAAGACTGCGGAGTGATTCACCTGGAATGGAAACCTTCTTGGGAAAACTTAACAGGAATCGATCAGAATTTTAGAATGTCAGGTGAGATTGCCCTAAAGATGCTTGCGAATCGGCTAGAAAGAAACGAAGTTGGTTATTCTAAGCGGCCTATTTCAGTTCTTGTAGAACCGAAATGGATCGAAGGTCAAACATTACGCTCTCTTCGCTAATGAAGTTATTAGCAAAACCTGTCAGCTCTGCAGGAGAAGCGATTTTATTCAAAATTTGATCTAAAAGCAAAGCACACCCGTTTCCGTTTAACGATGATCACAAAGACCGTTGCTAACGATAGTAAGCAGAGAGCACTAGGCTCCGGAATCGCAGAAACTGTAATGTCATCGATAATCCAATCGGGTCCAGTCTGGCTTGATCCAGTAGCGAAGCCAATCGTCTCTATATCATTCAATCCGGACGTGGAGCCCGAACGAAATGCAAAGTCGTCCGCAACAAGAGCTCCATCAAGGAAAACATCATAGGTATTGCTGGCCAACGATTGCCCCCCTGAAAAATTGTAGTTACTGGATGCTGAATCATCCGTGTTTGCGAATATGCTGATCTGGTGAGAGTTCAAGAGTGTGAAATCGCTTAGAACAGTGGTATCGGTGGTATTATTTCGCACCTCAAAGCGAGTATTCGAGCCACTAGTCCGAGCGATCGTAACTCGTCCCATGACTCGACCATCCGAGCTACTGCCAGGATTCATAGTCAGTCGGCCAAAGGCAATGCGGAGAAAAGAATTACCATTTGTGCCTGTAAACGCATCTGACGAGAATGATAGATCCCACCGCATTAGGCCAGTACCTGTAATATCTTGGGTTAGATTGACACTTGAATCACTGTCATGGTCATAAATGCGAAGTGCATTTCCAGTTCCCGCTAGGTTACTAACCGAACCAAACGGAACAACTACAGCCCCTAAGGGACCGCTGGTTCCAGCGACGGGAGGATTATCAGTTGCGCCCGTATTCGTCGCAGGGCCATTAACGGAAAAAGAAGATGGCTGAAGACCGACCGTCTCTCCTTCAAAGTCTTCTTGAAATAAAATTTGAGCGAACGTTTCAGGAGAGGTAACAAATCCAGTTATAACTAAAACTAGAAAACAGACTACCAGCCGATGAAAAAGACAACAAAGCTTCATCCTTTAAGCATAGCAGATATCGCAATCAGTGTAAAATACGCCTAAGCGAACTCGTTTCTGCTATGTTAAAGGATCGCGCTAAACTTGATCTTTAATTTCTTCTACTTTTTGGAACGCCGGAATCCATAGAGCAATCCACCGGCAATAATAATCATAGCGTAGGTTGAAGGCTCAGGAACCGCCGAAACAGTAATATCATCAAAAAGCCAATCAGGGGTTGTCTGGCTTCCACCTGTGGCAAATCCAATATCCGTAATGTCATTTTCTCCTGACGTTGATCCGGATCGGAATGCAAAATCGTCAGCAACCAGAACACCATCTAGAAAAACATCATAGGTGTTCGAAGCTACCGTTTGAGCACCTGAAAATGTATATCCACCTGCAGCAGAATCATTTGTGTTAGCAAAGATGCTTACTTGATGTGATGCCTGCAGGGTAAAATTACTAGAGACCGTAGTGTCTGATGTGTTATCACGAACAGCAAAAGTTGAAGTAGATCCTCCCGTTCTTGATAGAACAACTCTCCCCATAACATTGCCATCTGAACTGCTCGCAACATTCATTCCCGATCTCCCAAATCCAATTCTCAAGAATGAATTTCCTGTAGTCCCGGTAAACTGATCCGAGGAGAATGAAAAATCAAATCTCATAAAATCGGTTCCCGTAAAATTCGTGCTTACGTTCACATTTCCCGAACTATCGAAGTCATAAAGTCGTAGGGCG
>JBCCKK010000206.1:0-6150 GCA_039027395.1 Verrucomicrobiota bacterium
AAGTATATATTCCATAGCTTATCAGATACCTTCCAATGTGGCACGATATGTTTTGGATCATCAGCCTGACGAAGCATCACATACATCCCGTCACGATGCAAAATAACGAAATTTGGCGGCTCACCCCAAAACCTCTCATAGCTAAATCCCATCGTGTCACGATAGTGATTGGCAGATGCAATGACATCTTTAACCAGAAGCACGGGGGCTGATGCTGTTAATTTTGATTCAGTGTTCATATCATTTCGGTTAACGCGCCGCGAGCTTACTCAGCGCGGAGCGCGATGGTTGGGCGCCCAGCCTGACGGGCTAGTGGTTCAAGCGATTTTCAGATTCTCGGGCGGGTTTTATGGGTTGGCCTGTGCCTACTGGTTCTGCCTTTATAAGCCCTGAAAAATCATGTATCGCCCCTATGTATTCGGATGGCTGCCATGATGATTGATTCAGCGCGGTGATCATCGCTTCTAGGTATTCATTTATTTCACCCTTCGTCTCTAATCTATTCGCGTGCTCTAAGCAGGAAACTAAACCGAAATGTAACGATTTAAAGCCAAGTTGATCCTCAAATTCGTCAATACTATGACCGAACCATACGCCAGTGATAAAAACAAATAGAAGAACAAGAAATCCTCCGAAAAATTTTAGCGCTGATTTCATCGAATTAATTTTTTTCTGAGTTTATTCGCAGAATGCGACCCAAGCTGAAGCACGAGCGAAGAAACTGGAGCAGGCTAGCGTGCGCAAGTGTAATTGCGCCGTTGCCTCAAGCGGTTTGATGGGTGGCGCAGCCGGACTTCAACCCGCTTGAGTTTGCTCAGCACCGTCTTGTTCAGCCCCTACGGCCTAGACGCAATCTCAGGACAAACCTTTAAGATCCGTTTATCGTAGGTGAAGAGTTTAAGCCCTAAATCCTCTGCAAGACAAACATACTGACTGTCATATGCCGAACAACCAGTCCGCCGAGCAGTCGATAAAACCCGCTGCGCGGGAAGATCATAACTCTGCCCCTCCATGAGCTCACATGCGAGTTCTAAAGTGCTATCCGCAATCTCAGATGACATCTTTCCATGCCGCTCTGAAAGAGCTAAAACATTCAGAAACTCATCGAGCCATAACCGAGGTGCTATCCAATCAGGTTCTCTTTCGCGCAATTTAATCACCGAATGAGTGTAATTGCTTTCAATAAGAAGATAGGAGATAACATTCGTATCTACGACAATCATGAACGGCCCTCATCAATAGCATCGTGCAAGAACTTCTGACTAATTGTGCTCCCACTCCTCTGACGATTGAGCTGAATACGATGCAGTAACCCTGTATCATCAGTTCGCTTCGGAGACGCCGCTAGGTCCAATAGATGAATGATCTGGCGATTTAGGCTACGCCCATTGCTCTCGGCCATAGATTTAAGCCGAGAGTGCAAATCTGATGGAAACTCCTTCAAGGTTACATTCATAATTCCAAAATGGTTTCAAAACGGTGCCTTGTCAATCTTTCGCCCATCGCTAAAGGCCACGGACCCTGATAGAAGCCTTTTCTCACTTGAAACGGAAACTTTTCTCCCAATTCCCTAATAGTAAAGCACGCCGCGAACAATCAGCGCTCAGTGACTGGTTAGCTTTTCGGTTGGTCGTGGTCGATATAAAGGATTAGATCGAAACAGCCCTCTGGTATCTTAGCTCCTCCAATCGGTGAAATGCTGTTTTGAGTGCTAAATCGGATCATCGGATCAGAAAATTCTCCGATCTTTTTTCCTTTAACCCTAGCCTTCCATTTTTCCTCGGAAGCATGTTCAGTCGCTCCCTGTCCCATAGTGTTTTCGTTAATCTGCATCGCAACAAAGGGTAGCCCTCCGAACTTCTCCTCGAAGAAATATACTTTAACTGTATCTGAAGTGAACTCGACACCTTGTTCGCTCACTCCGAGAATATCTTTCTTTTCACCATTCGGATAGGCGATCGCAGCATACACCCAATCTGTATCTTTAAGCCCGTCAGGGAGCTTTCTTTCAAAATATGTGCCGCTTGATGCCCGTAGTAGAGACTTATATTCAGGAGACTCAATCACTGCTTCCTTTTCTGAGAGGGGACTGATTTTGCTGCATGCCGTCATGGAAATAGCGATGAGGCCTGCAAAGAGTAGATGATATTTTTTCATTTTCTTAGCTAACGTGAAGAATAGTCGATGCGAAACCTAGTAAGTTCGCTCAAGACGGTTGCGTGAACTCGCATTAAATGGCTCGTCTGGATGTAGCTCTGAGATTGGCCGATGAGTGAGAATAGGTCGAGTGCCTTCTGAGGTGGCCCCGGACTCTTTCAACCGCTGATTAACGCGGATGGACGCAGATTGGATTCCTTTTTCTTTTATTTATCGGCGTGAATCAGCGTCCATTTGTAAGCGTCCGATGAAGTTCTATCGAGTTTCTTTCCAGTTCGATGGGAGCAATGGTGAGAGGTCGTCCTGGTTGCTCATCGAGGACAGTTTCTCGAGTACGTCGGTCATGTGCGAGTGGGTCGCCGCGACGCTTACGCTGTATTCAAGAATGTCTCTGTCAAATCACTACAATATGCTCAGTTGCAAGTGGCTCTGAGTTCGACGAGATGTCCGGGGAGATTTGATGATGTTCTCGTGCCTGCGGCACGAAAACATTATGCCCACTCTAGCCAAGCTGCCCGCCAGTTCCTCAAGCGAAAAGGCTACGATCACTTGCAACACTGTGACAAAAGCTTTTCGCAAATAAGGAACCGCCTCTAAGTTCCAACCGCAGACTTGCTCAACAATCAGTTATCAACGCGGCCAGGCGCGATTGATAACTTCAGGGTTCTGCTTTGTCTAGAATTCAACGTTTACTCCGATCTGATCTTCGCAGGACTGAACATATTCACTCAGTGACTCTAGGTAAGTCTGAAGTGCTTTCGATCTTTCGGGTAATCCTTTTGTAAAAAGTGATTTTGGTGTTTGTTTCTCGATTCCTGAAACGTATGCCCGCAATTCTATTTCGAAGTCCTGAAACTTTTCTTCTTTCCATTCTTTCGATGCTGAGGCGATTACACAATCACAGAGCTTTATCGTTTTTCGGTATTCTGAATCAATTTCACTTACAGGTGAGATGAGGTAGAGGAGGTCCGAAGATAACTGACTCTTGGGAATCGGTGTTGCGCAAGCAGCGAATAAGCTTGAGAGCAATAGTAGGATCTTTTCTCGCATAACGTCAAAGTGTGGCGACGGCGGCGTTAGCCGACGTTGCCACGACTGTCTTGTTCGCTTATGATTTCGTCTAAACAATATTCCCGCCTAGCATATATGAGGCCATCCAAAACGTCTATATCTCGAAAAAGCTCTTCAGTGAAGATACACTCTTCGTTCACTTCTTTAATTTCTTCACTTGAGGAAGTGTTCGCTAGAATTTCGGTTATCACCATTGAAAGTGATTCGTGATCACCTTCGGTGGGCTTCCTGTCTAAATAGTAGCGAACAGTGAGTTGTTTTTCTTCTGTGAATTCTACGGCAATCGCTCGGATTTCAGGGTAAACCTCTCCGATAAGTGCAGATTGGCACCACAGCCTGAGCCATTGAGGGATTGGTTTTATTTTTTCAGCGAACGTCGAGCTCTGGCGCGCCGCTAGGCGTTGTCCAGAAGCGACTGGTTAGCTCCGTTTCTTTATGCGTTTATCTATGATGCAGACACTTATAAATTGTCGTCCTAGATCAGTGACCTCTAAGCGCATTTCATCAAAGTTTACATTTTGCTTTTCTACTTGATTGATGGAGTCAATGAAGCTCTTGATTTGTTTGTTCTCCTTGATCCTACTGTAATTCTTATTCTCATGCATCTTTGTGGTCGTGGATACATTCACAATACCTAATCTAGATAAGTTATCTATGTAATTTGATGCTAGCGTAGGGTGGTCGCAGCCTGCATCAATTCCTAGCAACGAGACGTAGCGATGTATGATTCTAAAGCTTCGATTTTCTTGGTTAACTGCCTTTATATTGATGAGTGGATAGTAAAGGTTCCTCGATAAGAATGACATGACCTTTGCTTCGTCGGAAGACATGTTCTTGATGATGTCCACAAAGCCGGGGTGTGCCTCATAAGCAGTGGCACGATCCATCGAGTTTGCGAGTAGATTAGCATACATTTCTGCTAAGTCTATTTCTTCTCCTGTATACCGTAATGCGTCAACGGTTGGAACGCCAATGCTAGGCTTTGGGGGTTGAATGTCTTCTGTCGGGGTGCTTTCTAGTTTCTGTGCGACTTTACTTCTTACAAAGTTCTTAACCTGATCTACCCCCCATATCATTCCCTCGACTGGCGCCAAAGCTGTTGTAACAGCTTTGGCTACGATCTCTAGTCCTTTGCCGAGTTCTTTTGCTGCTGGCTGAACGGCGTCCTCATACACAGGCACGTTTTCTGTTATTGCCGCAATTGCTTTAGCTGCGTCAGTTACAACACCGGTGTTCTTCTCTGGGGTATCTTCGCTCATATTATTTTTAGCTAACGTGGAGGATAGACGACGGCTGAGCGCAGCTCAGTCGTTGTCTACTCCGTCTAGTTATACTTTGTTTTCTTCTTCCGTAGTTTCTGGTAAAGCGAAATGTGAGTCGCTTGGCAACTCTTCCGCCCGTGATTGTGTGTTCCAGACAATGTTCACAATAGTCCTAATGAGCTGAACAATTGGTTTACTATGCTTGCCGATCTTTTCTGCTAGGACGCTTGCTTCAACCAAGAGACCATAGAACCGATCTAAGTCGGACATGTTCTTTTTCAGTTCACTTTCTAGCTTTTGCAGACGTCTTAATATTCTAGATTTATGATCGGCTTGGATGTCGCCTGTTTCGTTTATGACGCGCCTGAGTTCTTCTAAGAGCTTTTGTATTTTATCTAGGTCACCATCGGTGAATGTGTAGAAGAATTCAGTCCCCATGAGCATGCCTATGTTCGCTTTGCTCTGTTCCAATGAGGAGACTTTGAATTCAGCTTGGACTCGGTTGCGAACGATAGCGATGGTGTCCAAAAATCCATCCACCCATTCGTTGTAGCCTTTAGGCTGAATGTCGTCGAAAAAGTAGTCGTCCTGTAGCTTATGCTTATGCGTATGTATTTGGAGTAATGCTAGAACATCAATCGCGAGCTTCTCTAGTTCATCTTCGGTGATTCCTTTCCCCTTGATCCCTTCTGCATAGAAATCGTCGCAGATTTTCCATAGGGCATATCGTGGGTCTGCTGGAAGTGATCTGATATAAGGTTCGTCGATGTTCATTTCTGTATAACAAGGTATTAGTTCATTTCCGTTAAATATCTTTTGAGTTGTCTTGGCGACAAACAAAATTCGGATGATCTATCGCTGACTGCTATACGGATAATATTCCAGATGGAATGATATGTGGCTTTCCGGATAACTTCTTAGCGAACGAGGAAAAGGCTTCCTGAAGTGCCTGTGCTTCCTCTCGAAACTCAATATATCTCTGCTACCTCTTTCCGGTCGGAGATAATCTGTCTGTGAGAGAAACATACGATCGAGAGCGGGGCTTATCGCACGACGGTTCTAATTTTGCCACGCACTCCATCTCCGGTTTATGCGTAGTTTGGTGCCAGACTACCGAGAAATAGTAGCTCTTTGCAGCGCCCGTGATTGCCGGGGCTCGCCATATGGGCATAAAAGACAGAAGCTTTTGATTTATAAGTCTCTGTTGTTGAGTAACTTGCCACCTATCAAAGAAAGTGGCACACCCGTAGGGACTTGAACCCCAAACCTCCTGATTCGTAGTCAGGCGCTCTATCCAATTGAGCTACGGGTGCATTGATAAGACGCGGAATAAAGACAAAGCGGTGGTCAGTGATCAAGCAGAACTTTGAAAAACTTTTGTGCATTACTTCTAGAGCGTGGATTCTCCAAAAAGGAGCCCGACTTTCGGGTGAAAGCCGGGCTCTACAGAGCTAGGGATAACTTAGGGTAAAAGACTTAACTCGCTTTAGGTATGGCGACCGGGATGTCGATAGTATGCGTATCCTTGCGCTTGACCTTTTTCAGGCGTGAGCGACGGCGCAACATCCGGTCGAGTTTGTGAACCATTTGATCAATGGATTTGTAGAGATCATCGGTGGCGACGCTGACGAAGTGATCGTTTCCGCGCACTTCGAGTTGG
>JBCCKK010000207.1:0-6127 GCA_039027395.1 Verrucomicrobiota bacterium
AAATATAAAAACAAAAGAAAAGGAAAAAATGAATACAATCGAATGGACCTATCTAGTTTATGGAACGGCTAGTGTGGCAATGACGGTGTGGGTGGCTCAAACATTACACAAAAATGGGCGAGTATTTCTAATCGATGCATTTCGAGGAAATGCGGAGTTAGCTGACTCGGTAAACCACCTCCTAGTCGTCGGGTTTTACCTCATCAATGTAGGATTCATTTCGCTGTTCTTAAAGACCAAGCAGAATCTAGAAGGCCTGCGCGATGGGATTGAGTTGTTCAGTGGCAAGTTTGGCGTCGTGCTGGTGATTCTTGGAATCATGCATTTCTTTAATCTCTATGTTTTCTCGAAGATTCGTAAGCGAGCCAAATTGGGCCAGGCACCACCGCCGATTCCACCCCAAGGCACTCTGCCTTTAGCGGATCAATAGAAAGGCATTATTAATGAAACGTCTTACGGTGCTTTACGACGGAGAGTGCGGTTTGTGTAGTCGCTTAAAAGAGCGACTATCCGCAGAACCGATTTGGATCCAGTTGGAATTTTTAGCACTGCAGCATCCGACCGTGCTTGAAAGATTCCCGGGGGTGATGGCCTATGAGCCGAGCAGGCGGTTGGTGGTCATTAGCGACAGCGGTGGTGTCTATTGTGGCGCGGATGCATGGATCATGGTGCTCTACGCAACTCGCGCATTTCGAGAACTTTCGATGCACCTCAGTGACCCATTGTTGAAACCACTTGCAAAACAAGTCTGCGAATTCGTTTCCCAAAACCGCTTCGCGATCAGCGAATTGAATGGATTAAAAATGGAAAGAGACTGGGTATGAGTATCTCTGAATATCTAGTCTTCGGTGCAGGACTGGGTCAGATCATTCTGGTTGGCGCTGGTTGCTGCATTCCCTATGTATTTAACTTTCGAAAAGAACTGGCTCCGCTTAGCCCGCTTGTTCGTCAGTTGTTTTGGGTGTATGCGGCGTATATTTTAGGAGCGAATGTCTTCTTTGCATTACTTTGCTTACTAAATCCGGGTGCCTTCTTTGATCAAAACTACTTTGCCACGATGATGAGCGCCTACCTCACTTTATATTGGTTAGTGCGTATCATTTTGAATTTTACGTACTTTGATAGGAAGGCTGCACCACAAGCCTGGTGGGCAAAGGTAGGAGAAGTGACTCTAGTCATTACGTTCACATACCTTGTAGGAGTGTATGGATATGCTTTTTGGCACAACATTAGTGGAAGTTGAATTGGATAAAGACAACAGAATGGGCAAGACCCCTATGATGGCTTGGGTGTGGGCTTCTGTGGCCACACTGCTGGTTCACCAGATTCTGTTGGATGAAGAGCCCGTGATTCGAATGTTGGGCTTAGTCACGAGCCTTTTTTTGACGACAAAAGTCATATCGCTGTTTTATCAATTCAATCAGGTGCGTAAGGGTAACTTGCTGTGGTTACTCTTCTGGCCCGGCATGAGTGCTCAAGCATTTCGTAGGCGGAGGGCTCCAAATACGATACTGTTTCTAAAAGAGCTGAAAAAGGGGATTAGTTTCACGATCGCTGGACTAATGGTGTTGTGGATTGCCAGGAATCTCGATTTTCCGAACGTAATTAAAGTTCCCTTGGTTTGGGCGGGCTTGTGCTTTGTCGTTCATTTCGGAATCTTCAGCCTAATCCGAGGTTTGTATTTTATTGGAGGATGGAGAACCAATAGGCTGTTCGATTTGCCATGGAAATCGAAGTCTCTCAGTGAATTTTGGAGTAAACGTTGGAACGGAGCCTATATCGAAATGCTGGCGTTGATGTGCCTCAGACCACTGAAAACAATGATAGGGGGACGATGGGCAGTTGTAGTCTGCTTCCTCATTTCAGGTCTGCTTCACGAAGCGGCAATCAGTTTGCCTGTCATGTCCGGGTTTGGTGGTCCGTTCCTGTACTTTTGTCTTCAAGCGATTGGAGTGCAAATTCCAATGGATAGATGGCCACGGCTCTTTCGCATTGCAGTGACTTGGCTATTTGTTCTCGCACCGCTTCCGCTGCTGTTTCATTCCGAGTTCACGTTTCGCGTTCTGTTTCCACTGACAGGAGTTAGTTTATGATTAAATTAAACAGTAGCCGAGTGATTCAAGCACCGCGGTGGTTGTGCTTTGAACTCATTCGCAATGTTGATGTTCATGCAGCAGCTGTTCCTGAAATTAAGGCTCGACCTGAGTCAGGAAGAAAAAGCGGAGCTCTTCACTTCGGTGAATGTACGGAATGGTCGGCGATCTACTTTGGTGTGAGATTCCGTATTACCATGGAGGTAACAGATTTCGATTGGCCAATTCGGTATGCAGAGAGGAATCGCAGAGGTTTGTTTCAAGTATTTCAGCATAACTATCAGCTAGCTTCGATTGACTCGAATCGGACTGTTTTAAATGACTGTCTTTCGTTTGAAAGTGGTTATGGACCTTTAGGAAGGTATGTAGATGAATGGATCCTTGCTCCGAGACTGAGTCGTGCTTTAGAGACTCGGATGACCGCGATTAAAACATGGGCCGAGGATGGTTCTTGGCGAGAGTGGATTTCAGATGAAGATGCAAAGCAGTTGATTCCGGAGGAAACAATATGAAGAAAATTGTAATTGCGGGTGGTAGTGGATTCTTGGGGCAGACGCTTGCGCAGTGGTTTTTATCCAGAGGGGATCAAGTGATTATTCTAACAAGAAAGAAAAGGAAGGGTCTTCTCGGTGAAAGTGTATTGTGGGACGGTATTAATGAGGGTTCCTGGTTCACGTGTTTGGAACGAGCCGATGCCTTGATCAACCTAGCAGGGCGTTCGGTTAATTGTCGGTATCATCCAAGTAACCGCAGAGAGATTATGGAATCTCGGACCCGATCAACTCAGATTCTAGGTAAAGCGGTCCAACGCTGTAAAGCGCCACCAAGGCTATGGCTTCAATCCAGCACTGCAACCATCTACCTCCACCGGCATGATCAAGCGAACGACGAGGCGTTCGGGATCGTTGGAGCTCACGCCGATGCCAAAGATGCGTTTTCGGTTGAGGTGGCCAAAGCTTGGGAAAATGCGTTCAACACGTTGCAAGTTCCCTCAACTCGCAAAATCCTTTTGAGAACGGCTATGGTTTTCGGTGAACAACCGGGAGGTGTGTATCACGTCCTAAGGCGTCTCGTCCGTTTTGGCCTCGGAGGTTCAATGGATGGAGGGCAACAATGGGTCTCTTGGATTCATGCGGAAGACGTTTGTCGCGCTCTGGACTGGATGATTGAGAAAGAGAAGGCTACTGGAATTTACAATCTCTGTGCACCAGTGCCTTTAAGAAACGTGGAGATGATGTCTTGGATGCGGCAAATTTGCCGAGCTCCGTTAGGTTTCGGCTTGCCTCATCCCCGTTTTATTTTGGAGCTAGGTGCCATCTTGATTCGAACGGAAACCGAATTGGTGATTAAGAGCCGAAATGTGGTTCCGAAGCGTCTACTGAATGAGGGATTCCGTTTCAGATTCGAGACATTCGATTCTATGCTTCGAGATATAGAAAAGACGCTCTAGCCGTCGCGAATGTGCGTTAGAAACGGTAATCACTACCGTTTTACCATAAGTAAATCTAATTTGTTTCAGTGATTTTTGGGGCTATTATTAATAGTGTGACAAATGCTTTTATCATAGCTTTCAACCAATCGATATCATGAGGCGACTAAGTCTATCATGTGCTATCACAGCGCTGATCTGCGGATCAGCCTCTGCAACCTTGATAGGTGATTTTGAATATACAGGACTCCCAGGAGGATCCGCACCGGAAGAAAGTTGGAATGGAACAGGGCGAGCCTACACCGCGACCAATTTCGGAAGCGTCAACCCGTCGAATGGAAATCGTTTGGCAGTTATTCGGAACGACAATCGAACCACAAATGGTTCGGCACCCGTCGCAGCTAACACCCTGGAAACTGCAACCAATGCCACGGATCTGACCACATTCGAAAATACATTTCGAGTTAGTGGCGGTGCCGAGAACGCGGGGAGTGGTGTCTCCGCCACCTTCACGGCGGATGCTAATAACATTATTCTCTTTGATTGGTATTTCGTCACAAGGGAAGACACGGGTAACGGGTTTGGAACCACTTTCAATGACTTCGCTTATGTTACGATTACTGGAGGTGGAAGCGTAACGCCGATTCTTTTGGCTGACGGGAATAACAGCATCAATTCAGGTGCTGCCGGAACAGCTGGATTGGCTGCCGTATCAACAGGTTCTCAGGGCGCTGGCAATGTGGATGGTGGGACATTCGAAAACGGCACAGGTTGGCAAACGGCCTCATTCCAACTGGGTACAGCAGGAACCTACACGATTAGTTTTGGGGTTCTGAATGTAGGCGATAATTCACAAGCATGGCCTAGCGCTCTGCTTATTGATAATGTTAATGTTGTTCCAGAGCCAGGATCGATTGTTGCCGTTCTTGGTCTGATAACTCTTGTTCTTCTAGGTCGTCTGCGGAAGGTTCGGTTATCTGCTCATAAAGAGCAAACTCCTCAGGGAGTAATTGACGTTGCTCATCTCTAGAAAGACTTCCTTTCAAAGGGCGCTCCATAATCAGTGCAATAAGTAAGCGTTCCGGTGCGGGTAATTGTAAGTCGGGCTTGATATATGTAGAAAGAACGGATTGCGCTCGAGCCGTCGAGCCAGATTGAAAAAGAGCAAAGCTGTAGGTAAGAGAAAATGGAAAGCTGCTTGGGAATCGTCGATGCAGGGATTCCGCTAATGTTCGCTTGGAATCGGAACCCTGTTTCAGGAGGAAGCTCAAGTAGATCCAATTATTAGTGAAGGCAGGTTTGTCAGGATGCCGATCACAAGCAATTTTCATCAGGTCTAAGAGCGCTCTTGTTTTTCCTTGGCGGCGGAGCACCTCAAAATAGAGGGTAAGTGTTTTTGTGGTTAGTAAAGAAGGGTATGGGTTTAACTTTACCAAACAGTGTTCGGCCTCATCCAGTAAACCGAGACTAATAAAATATTCCGCCAGGTGTTGCATTTCATCTAGGGGAGCTTTAATTCGTGCACGCTTCCAATGAAGCGCTGCAAAATCAGCTTGTTCCAATCGGAGATACAGCCGTCCAAGTAAGAGTTCCAAGGCAAGCGTTGTCAGAGGAGGGGGAGTTTTCGGATTCTTAAGTTGCTGAATAAGTTGTTTTATGTTTCCCGAGTGTTCCATGGCTTCGACATAAATCGGGAAAAGTTCGCGATTTCTGAACGCCTCTTCTGTAGGAATTAAGTGGAGGACATATGAAAAAGCGCGATGTGAGTTTAGCCATTGAGTAAGAGCTAGGAAGTTTGACTCTTGGTAGGCCGCAACCGTTTCTGCAAACACTTCGATGGATTTTTCGGGGGCTGCTCTTAGTTTCATCGATTGCGCCTGAAGGATGTGCCGGGGTTGAACCGACGGGTGCTTTTTCAGAGACTGCTCGACTTTGATAACCTCGTTACTTGATAGCCCTGGATAGCGACTTAGACGAAGGAGCGCTGTGAGCGATGTCTCATCATCTCCATTAATGAGATTCCAAAGTAGTTTTTCCCCGCGGGTCTGAGCTTCAGTTTGATCTGCGCTTAGCAACAGTTGACCTAAGAAAAGATGTGCCTTGCGATCCGACGGATGCATACGAATCGCTTGTTCGGCAAATTCCAGGGTGGCGGAATAATCCTTTCCGAGTAACGCATAACGAGCACAAAGAAGCAGGGTTTCCGCGTTACGTGGATCTTGATGAAGGGCATCGGTTAGTAAGGGATCTGCTTCTTTTAGTTTTATTAGGGCTAGCAAGAGGTGCAAATAGGAATGGTAGTCATTTAGGGAAGGAGTTCCTCGCTTCCAATACTGTTGCCAATAGAGTATGGAATGGTAAGGATTTCGCACTTCGTGGGTGAGAGCTAAAAGTCGGTAAGGTTCTGGGCTTTTTAGATCGAGTCGAGATGCCGTGTAGATCAGATTCTCAGCCTCTTCGATTTGGTTCGATTCAACCAATTGTTCGGCTTTTTGTAACATTCGATCGGCTCGGAAGGTTTTAAAGGCTCGATACGTAGGCTTAGCTGCAAGGGACATGCCAAGGATAAGTAATCCGAAAAGGAAAAGATAAAGTGTCTTTTTCG
>JBCCKK010000208.1:0-6088 GCA_039027395.1 Verrucomicrobiota bacterium
AAACGGCGTAATTCTATTAACGGATTTTGGGCTAGCTCGTGTTCTGGGAAGTGCCGTTGATGAGGACAGTGAAGATTGCTTTGGAACGCCTGCGTATATGTGTCCTGAGCAGATTATGCGTCAGGTGACCGATCAGCGGAGTGATATTTATTCATTAGGGGCAAGTCTGTACCACATGATGACTTGTGAGTTCTTGTTTCTTACGGACACGATTGCCGAATTGATTCGAGCGCACCTGGATGAAGCGTTCCCATACAAGCGCGCCGAGAACAGCGGGTTGCCTCCAGGATGGATTCATCTTCTTGAGAAGATGACGCGCAAGAAACCGGAAGAACGTTATCAGACTTATGTCGAGCTTCGGGAGGCTCTCGATAATGTCGATCGCCTTGCTCCTGTTCAAATTAATACAACAGATGACACTTCAGTTCTCGATAATCCCGACCGTCTACCTATCCCGACTCAGGCTGGATCCCGCGAAAACATACATGGTCTTTTAGGAGATCGCTATGCGTCTTGGAGTCAAACGGGATTAGAGGATGGCATAAGCCGTTCTAAAGACGAGGTGATGGATAAGATTTCCAAGCCGGGCATGCAAGTCAACGAGCTCGTTCCAGCATTGCGAGAACTGAATCAAGATGATGTTTTGGAAATGAGTGATTTGGCGAGTGCGGTAGCAATGATTCCCGAAGTGGATGAGTTTATTTCTGCGTTAGCTCGAAGCGAATTCGTGAGTTGTTCTACAGTGATCGAAACTCGTCGCCAAGCAATCCGCCAGGTGAGCCTGGAGTTGAGTCGAAAAATTCTTTTGACGCACATGATGATCAAAGAGTTTTCTAAGAAAGAGAAGGAGTTTTCCTGGCAGCCGTACTGGCAATACTGTATCGCCACGGGCGTTATCGCTCATTTCATTCATAAGATGCTGATGTCGGAATACCTCCCTGGAAAAGGGAATATCGAAACCAAATCGAAACGAACGATTACCGGTGCCCTGAGGCGGCATAGCTTAAATAAGGCTGATATCATCTTATTTTCTGCCGCATTAACCCATGGTATCGGCAAACTGATCTTAGCGGAAATTGCAGCGTACCCGTATTACTCAGTGCTTTCAAAAGCGATCGAAAATCAGGATCTTTTGAGTAATGAAGAGCAAAAAGTGTTTTCCTGTGATCACCATGAGGCAGGAGAGAAGTGGCTGCAAGTCCATCGCTTTGATTCGCAGATGCGTCAAGCGGCTACGAACTACAATTCGCTGGAAACCTATGACGGGATCGTGCCTGGATTAGTTGCAGTAGCGAGCCACGTCGTTCGTATTTACGGTATTGGTTATGGGGGAGATCCTGTAATTCAAACGCGAGATATCTGGAATACGCCCGTTTGGGAAAATCTTGCCGCTCAATGTAAAACGATCGAGCTTACCCCAGATTATATGGAGCAGGAATTGATTCCTTTAGTTGGAACGATACCCACGTATCAGTATTAGGATTGAGGGCATGGAAATTACGCTAACTCGGGAATTCCGGTTTGACGCCGCTCAATCATTGGACGTCTTTCCCGAGGGGCATAAGTGTAGAAACTTACACGGCCACACGTTTCTTCTGCGGATTTCAGTTACAGGAGAGGTGGATCCTAAAACAGGGATGTTCTACGACCACGCAAAGATTGCGGAAGTAGTTCGACCGCTGGTAGATCTGTTAGACCATAGCTATCTCAACGATATCGAAGGTTTGAGTGTTCCCACAATCGAAAACATGGTTCACTGGTTTTGGCAGAAACTAGAGTGCAGGCTTCCAGGTTTAAGCGAGATTGTTTTGTATGAAACACCGACAACTTGGTGTAGTTATCGGGGACCTGGAGCTTAGTTCTTAATAAGAGTCATGAAGGTAAAAGAAATAGCTATCGGTTTAGTCATCGGATTGATAACCGGACTTGCCATTGGGTGGTTCGTAGGAGGAGGGGCAAGTGATGCAGGCCTCTCCATGATTCATGAAGAACCATCACAAGCCATGGCCTCCCAGCCTGAGAAGCTCCTAGAAGCACGTGCGCAAGTCACCCTATTGAAAAAAATGTTGGGAGAAATTGAGAGTGATTTGATTCTTATGGCTCCTGTTGGGTCTCAGCCAATTGCTCGGGGAAGATTGGTTTGGGATTCGACACGAATGGAAGGGTTTCTTTATGCGATTCATCTAGAATCCAGTGCCGAAGTTTGGGAGCTCGAAATTGTTTCGGATGGAAAAAATGTTGCGACGTGTCAGGTGAGTGCTCCCACCGAGGGCGGGAAAGTTCAATCTGTCTTTCGTCCCAGCAACCGAGTTCTGAAATGGGACGAGTTTCGGTTAATTGGAGTGGCCTCTTCAGGAGAGCGGGAGGTGGTTCTTGTTGGTAAACGGGACTAGAGCAAGTTGGGGTGTTGTAGCCGTTCTCTTTTATATGCTGTTGCTTATATTGGGGCTGTTACCGGATCCTAACCCGGATTTTCCGTTCTGGGGTAATCTGCCAGTGGATAAAGTCATTCATTTTGGAGTCTATGCTCTCTGGGGAATGGTCGTGGCTAAAGCCTGGACTGTTACGATTTTTTTAGCGTCGTTGAGTGGCTTGGCAGCTTCATTCCAAGAATTTACCCAGATCTGGGTCGTGGGACGAAGCTTCGAGGGAATGGATATCTTGGCAAACCTCTTAGGATTAGGTTTGGGAATGATTCTTGTTATGAAAGTCAATGGTCATGAGCGGCGATAAAAAAGCACGGTATCAAGCATTAGTTGAGGAAATACGGGAGCATGATGTGGCCTATTACGTTCATGCTGAGCCCTCCATTTCAGATCGCGACTACGATAAGCTTTACAGAGAGCTTCTAGACATTGAGGAAAAATATCCTGACTGGGTCTATGAGGATTCGCCGACGCAAAAAGTAGGCGGAATACCTTTAAAGAACTTTGATCAAGTCGCTCATGTCGTTCCGATGCTTAGTCTGGATAACACGTATTCCCGAGATGAGTTGGAGTCCTTTATTGAACGAGTTGTGAAAGGATTAGCGGGAGAAATGCCTGAGTTTGCCATCGAGCCAAAAGTCGACGGAGTGGCTATCAGCATTCGCTATGAGCAGGGCAAACTGGTCTATGCTGCAACGCGTGGGGATGGTCGAAGTGGTGACAATATCACGGAGAATCTTAGAACGTTGAAGCAACTCCCCGTTTCTTTGAGAGGTGCACCCGACGTTTTAGAGGTCCGAGGTGAAGTCTTTATGACCCATGCAGGATTTCTTCGGCTAAATCAGCAGCGAGAAAAGGAAGGGCTTGCTTTATTCGCAAATGCGAGAAATGCAACTGCAGGCACGTTGAAGTTGTTAGACTCTAAGATCGTAGCGCGTCGACCACTGTCCATCATTCTCTATGGAACTGGAGAAGTTTCGATGGGAGCGATCTCCTCCCAACAGCAAATTTGGGATATGTTAGCCGACCTGAAGTTTCCTATTTCGGAGTGGACCCATCTGGCTAAATCGAGGCAAGAAGTGCAACAGGCAATCGAGCATCTTGATGAAAAAAGGAAGTCGCTCGCGTATCCGACAGATGGAGCCGTCATTAAGATCAATCGCTTCGATTTGAGAGAAAGCCTGGGATCTACATCAAAAGCACCCCGTTGGGCGATTGCCTATAAATATGAGGCCGAACAGGCAGAAACCCGTGTTCGGGACGTGACTTTTCAGATAGGTCGGACTGGGGTGATCACGCCTGTCGCAGAGCTAGAACCTGTGTTCGTTAGCGGAACTACCGTGAGCCGAGCTACGTTGCATAATTTTAAGGAAGTTAGCCGCAAAGATATCCGGGTGGGTGATTGGGTGGTGATCGAGAAGGCAGGGGAAATTATTCCCGCAGTGATTGAGGTGCGAACGGAGCGACGATCTGGCGATGAGTCGAAAATTGAAACTCCTGAAACATGCCCGGGTTGCGAAGGTAAATTGGTCCAGGAAAATGTGTTTTTACGTTGTATCGACCCAGCGTGTCCGTCGCAGTTGAGAAGAATACTTCAACACTTTGCTCATCGCGGGGCCATGGATATCGAAGGACTAGGAGAGGCTGTTGTCGAACAACTGGTAGCTCAAGAGCTCGTAGAAAAAATCGATGATATTTACGAGCTTTCCCTTGAACAGGTGGAAGGGCTTGAGCGGATGGGGAAAAAGTCCGCTCAGAATCTCTTAATTGCACTCAACAAAAGTAAGGAGCAGCCATTGTGGCGGCTTATTTTTGGCTTAGGGATTCAGCACGTCGGAGCAGGCTTGGCACGCCAACTGGAATCCGCATTTGCCGATCTTGATGCCATTGCCTCAGCAGATCGAGAGCAGCTGGCTGCGGTTGAAGATGTAGGCGAAGTTGTTGCTGAATCGATCTATCAATACTTTCGGAATGAGTCTAACGTTAAAGTTATCGAGGCTTTGCGAGAATCAGGGCTAAACTTTAAGTCCGCAGCAGAGGTAATCTTGGATGAAGAACACTCGCTGATCCAAGGAAAGAAGTTTGTGATCACGGGTACACTTTCACAGCCACGAGATACCTTCAAAGAAAAGATTTTGGCTGCCGGTGGCAAAGTATCCGGATCGGTTAGTGCCAATACGGACTATCTTTTGGCGGGAGAATCGGCAGGTAGTAAGCTGGAGAAAGCGCGTCAATTAGGAGTCGTCGTTCTAAGTGAGGAGCAGTTTGAAAATCTTGCGCAGGGAAACGCCGTCGTTTAGAATTTTAGCTTCGTAATGAAACGCACTGCTGTAGTTCTCACCCTGCTATGTGTTCAGGGAACTTTGATTTTTGAAAAAGCGGTTGCCAATCCCAGCTTCAGAGAAGATGCGCAAATCGAACGGCAGCAGATCTTGAAGGCTGCTGATCAGTTGGAGACGTTAACTCGCAAGATGGAAAGCATGCAGCTGGAACTGATACAGCTGCGGGAACAGGTGAATTCTCTGCAGAAAGAAAATACGCAATTGAAGAATTCTCTATCTACTCTCGATAAGCGTTCCGAGCAGGAGAGAAAAGCATTATTAAATGAGGTGGGCAAAATAGTGGCAGAATCTTCGAGCCAAGCGCCAGCTGTGAGTCAAGTGCCTACAGAGGGCTACGAACATGTTGTGCAAAAAGGTCAAAACCTCTGGGTAATTGCCCAAGCATTTCGTCAGCAGGGGGTGCAAGTTACAGTTGATGATCTCAAGAAAGCGAATAATCTTAAAGAGGGTGATGTCTTGAGCATCGGCCAAAAGTTGTTTATCCCTAAAAGGTAAATCATGACAGAAAATCATTTTATTCGGTTAAAGAAGAAATCTGATGACGAGATCCATGGGCCTATGGATATGGCTGAGCTCCTAGAGCTAGGGCGTTCAGCATTTATAGCACCAGAGGATGAGGTTTCTGTTAACAATGGGGATTGGGTGTTGGCTCCAACTATTGGAGAGTTAAATATGGAGTGGGTCGTCCGTACCGATGATGGCATTGAATATGGGCCCACGTCTCCGGGAACAATTCGTGAATTCTTGATGGTTGGAGAAGTCTCTGAAGACACGTTGGTGTTTCACAAATCTTCCAAGGAAGAGAAGAGTGTCAAAGACCTTTTGGGGAATACAGCAGTCAGCCAGGTCCGTGAAGAACAACAAGAGGCTGAGCAGCAAGAGAACAAAGTTGATAACGCGTTGGATAGCGTTATGGATATGGCAAAAGATCTCAAAATTCGTCAGTTGCAGACCGACCTCGAGCAGATGGAATCGAAATACAATTCACTGATGATGAAATACCGCCAGGCGACGGAAGAGCTGACTAAGCTGAAACAGTCATAATTTCGTTGATCCTCGCTAATCTGGCGTTAGCTTCAGTGCTTCCCTTTATTCGGAATTAACATATGAGACATACTCTTTCAGTACTCGTGGAGAACAAATTCGGGGTTCTTACCCGTGTCACCAGTTTGTTTAGCGGTCGTGGATTTAATATTGATACGCTGAATGTAGGACCTACTCACGACCCAAAAGTGTCTCGGATGACGATTGTTGTTGTTGGTGATGATAAAGTTCTCGATCAGGTTGTTAAACAGCTAAATCGCTTGGTTGAGGTAATTG
>JBCCKK010000209.1:0-6070 GCA_039027395.1 Verrucomicrobiota bacterium
GTCTTTCCATGGTTCAGCTGGAGTGTCATCAATCCACATTTCTTTACTTTAGTCCTAAGCATAAACTGAGGAAGAAAGACGTCCGGCACAAATCATCGATCCATCGCTTGAAACTGCAATGGCTGAATCATCAAACCAAATCCCTCCACCAAAGCATGCTTCTCCAGGAGTAAATCCCTGACTGAACCAGTTCCACGACATCCCACCGTCCGTACTCCGATACAATCCTGGACCATTCTCTTTGACTTTTCCACTAATACCCGCGTACAGCTCCATAGCATTGTTTGGATTAACAGCTAGGGTAGGCATGCCCATCTTGGAAATCTTGGGCATTCCCGTCATCGAACTCTTGTTCCAAGTCTTTCCATTGTCTTCGCTAATGTGAACGTGAGTGAGCGCCCAGTGATTGCGTTCTGGACCATTCCCATACAGACGATCTGGATTGTCAGGGGACACTACGAGCAGCTTCAAGTTGTCCGGAGCTCCCCCATGAGGACGATCAAAGGACAACCCTCCATTTTCGGATCGAAGATATCCATTGTCGGCCATACCCATGTGTACGATCTTCGGGTTTTTTAAATCGACCTGGATGCTGTGAATGACCGTTGCCTCCATCCCTTCCATACTCAAGACGAAATTTTTCCCACCATCATCAGTTCGCCCCAAGTCATACGCTCCTGTATAAAACCACCGGTCAGGATTGGCTGGATCGACTACAAGGTTCGTTAATCCCAAAAACATACGACCTTGCTTGGGCTTTCCAGGGGCTCCTCGCCCCCACCAGTTTCCAACCTCCCCTTTTCCGTCCGACCGCTTTTCCCAAGATGTCCCCCCTTTGGGAAGGCTATAGAACGTTCCAGCTTTTGAGGCCGTTAGCAAAAAGTCGGGACCATGGGTAAGTGCCATATAGTGGAGATTCCGAGTATTCCATGCAGGCCCCTTTTCCTTATACGGTAAACCTTCAATCCAATTCACCCAGGTCTTGCCATTATCGTTACTCACAATAATGGCTCGTTGCTTTGATACGGCGTAGAGGCGGTCCGGCTCGTAGGGTAGTTGCACCATATCAATGGGAACTCGATCACTAATCTTTTCCCAAGTCTCTCCAGAGTTACTACTAAAGAATAGTCCTTCCTCTTTTTTGATCTTGCGGGCTTTATTGGAGCGAGAAGAGACCCAAATGTTTTTTGGGTTCCGTAAATCGTATTTCACAAACTGAGGCATCGTTCCCTGGAGTCCAATGTTCTCCCAAGTCACACCGCCATCTCGACTCCGATAGATTCCTCCTAATCCCGTCGCTAATAAGATCTCATTCGGATCCTTGGGATTGCGAACTAGGTTCCCTCCATTTTGCCGATTGGCACAAGGCTCTTCAAATTCCAAGGTTTGTTTCCAACTCTTGCCGCCATCTTCGCTCAAAAAACATCCAGCCCAAGGCTTTCTCCAATGACGCCAAGACAATCCACACGCATAGAGAAGTCGATCCGCATTTTCTGGATCCACTAGCAGTGCATAACCATCTTGAGCTCCTTCTTTAGGAGGTAAGTTTGCAGTGATGGATCGCCACGTTCGTCCACCGTCATCGCTACGAAAGGGACCTCCTACATCCACCCAGGCATAAAAACGCTTTGGATCGCTAGGACAAGGAATCACCTCCTGAATATAGCCCCCTCCATTCATTCGGCTCGCGCGCCACTTGCCATAACGTCGATGTTCTGGAACATCAGCTTCACTTTCCAAGTACGTTCCTTGCCAGTCTTCAGATTTACTATCTTCGGCGCAGATCGAGCCTGCGGCTCCAATCCAAAATACTAACAAAATAATCACCGTTTTAAGACTTCTATTTAGCATCCACTTCCTGTCACTACCTGTATTCATTTTATCCCTTGGCTGATGTTTAGGAGACGTTGATCTCCTGAATCCTATTTTGAGTATGCAAGATACTCCAACTCAACCAACGAAGCCTTTTCACTTCCATAGGAAGGCGCTCTAATGTGGCTAGTCTTTTATCCTGCATCATTCTATTAGTAACCCTCGATTGTGGACGACTCAACATAACCGCCCAGGAAACCAGTTTCCTTATCCATTTTATCTGTAAAACACCGCCATGATTACTTCACAGTTACACTTGTATTCATTCTGGTTCGACATGGTTTAGTTATCTAGAGTTGCACTTAGATGGAGAATGCTCACGCAGTCCAAAACCAAAATCGCGCCGTAGCGCCGATCAAAAAAACTCCATCCCAGAACGAGCACTCTGCAGACAAACGCACATTGGTTAAGGATATCGCAGCAGCGGCTGGGGTATCTAAAGCTACGGTCTCAAAAGCACTAAACGGGTATTCAAATATCAGTGATCGCACCAAGCGGCGAATCAAAGAATTGGCTGAAGAGATGGGCTACACTCCCGACCCCGCTCTCAATGCTCTGGCCGCTTACCGCCGCAAAAACACAACCGCTAGCTATCAGGCAAACATTGCACTGATCACCACCGCAGAGACCTCGCAAACTATTAGCCAATCTCCAATCACTAGTTCCCTTAGCCTCCTGAATCGCTATCTGGTTCGTGAATTCAAACGGATGGGCTACAAACTCGATGTCGAAGCTATCGGAAATCAGCGTCAAGCCTACCGCCACAGTAGCGATATTCTATACAATCGAGGGGTCAAAGGCCTCTTATTTCTTCCTTCTGAGCACCCCCTTTCCAGCTTTCCGTTTCAATGGAAACACTTCACTTCGGTCAGTGTATTCCATCACGAGCCTAAGCCATTGATGCCTGCGGTGGGAGTCAACCCGTTTTCATTAGCTCAACGAATCGCCCAGCAGCTTTACGAGCGCGGATATCGGAAGCCAGGATTAATTCTTCCAACACCCCTGCGCTTGTGTTCAACGTGGCAAACGCACTTTCAAGACTGTTGGGCTCGATTTAAAACCGGGAAGGCTTTACCTCATTTGATTGCGACCTCAAATCATGACTCGCAGATGCTTCGTACATTTGCCTCCTGGATTCGAAAGTCAAAACCCGATGTTCTCGTATGCCATGGCTCGGCCGCTTCGATCACTCGACTCCTATCGGAATCTAACATTCGGGTTCCCGAGGATTTGAGTCTGGTGTCTACTGACATTGCAACCGGTGAAGATTCTCTTAGTGGATGCACCTATTCCATCGAGCTGCTTGCGACTCTCACCACGGAACTAATGGTTCGTCTTCTCCAACAGAACCAGGTTGGCCTAATGAAACATCCTTACTCCATCCAGATCGATCCTCAATGGCAGGAAGGCACAACGCTACCTAAATTGAGCTCACTGAATCGCCCCTCGTTTAGCAAACGTTTCAAGCACTTATCCGAATGGATCTAATCTTAATTCCTAAGTCTAGGAAACTGGATTCCTAAAGATTCAGACAGTTCCAAGTTATCACCCAAGCTCAGATACGGTATAGTCGGGAAAGTTTAAAACCTACGCTACGATGACATCAACAGAATCACACAGTTTTTCCCCACAATCTGATGAGTTTGCCCAATTGGTCCAAGAAGGCGGGGCCTACATTCAACAAATTCGAGATGAAATGGCACAAGCAGTAGTTGGTCAAAAGCATCTCATTGACGGACTCCTCATTGGGTTACTAACCAACTCTCACGTCCTCTTGGAAGGAGTTCCCGGTTTAGCCAAAACCACCACAGTTAAAGCCCTTGCCTCTTGCGTCGAAGCTCAGTTTCAGCGAATCCAGTTTACCCCGGATTTGCTGCCTGCTGACGTCGTAGGCACCCTCATCTACAATCCAAAGACCACAGAATACACAACGAAATTCGGACCGATCTTCACGAACATACTTCTGGCTGATGAAATCAACCGCTGTCCTCCCAAAGTCCAAGCAGCCCTTCTGGAGGCAATGCAAGAACAACAAGTCACACTCGGAGAACAGACCTACGCCCTGCCTTCACCATTCCTTGTTCTAGCAACCGAAAACCCTGTCGAACAGGATGGAACCTATCCGCTACCCGAGGCTCAGGTCGACCGATTCATGCTGAAAGTCTATGTCGATTACCCCACCGCTGAAGAGGAACGCCAAATTTTAGACTATATCGCGGACGGCCAGGGAAAACAGGCGCTTACACCCATGCTTAATATCGACCAGATTGCGGAAATGCGAAACATGGTTCAGCAGATCTATTTAGCGGATAATCTCAAAGACTATATCGTTCAAATCGTCCTCGCAACCCGGTCACCCGAAACCTATGACAAGTCCCTTGCTGGACTGGTTCGCTATGGAGGATCTCCTCGCGCAACCATTAACATTACTCGAGCATCTCGAGCTCAGGCTTTCCTCCAAGGGCGCTCCTATGTGACTCCCGATGATATCAAAGACGTGTGCCCTCCGATCCTGGGTCATCGTGTCCTAACCACCTACGAAGCGGAAGCTGAGGAAGTGACCAGTGAAACGATTATCTCTCGACTCTTAGAATTGGTGCCTGTCCCTTAAAATACTGATCATGTCTACCATTCCTCCCGAACTACTGAAAAAGATCCGGCGGATTGAAATTCAAACCCATCGATTAGCCGCCGATTTGTTGGCAGGACAATACCTTTCCGTTTTCAAAGGGCGAGGCATGGATTTCGAGGAAGTTCGGGAGTATCAACCCGGCGACGAAGTAAAGCGGATCGACTGGAATGTCTCTGCTCGAATGGACAACCCCCATGTCAAGGTGTTTCGTGAAGAGCGTGAGCTAACCGTTATGATCCTAGTAGATCTCAGCGCATCTTGCGACCTAGGCTCATCAAACCAGAGCAAGCGTGAGTTAATGGCAGAAGTGGCATCGGTAATGGCATTCAGCGCCATTCGAAACAGTGATCGCGTGGGGCTCATTCTATTTACGGATCAGGTCGAAAAATACGTTCCACCAGGAAAAGGAAGGACCCATGTGTTACGGGTTATTCGAGAAATTCTATTTTCGGAGCCCGCCGGTCGCGGCACTGATATTCCGGTTGCCCTGAATTATCTTAACCAGGTCGTTAAAAAACGTTCAATTGTCTTCCTGATCTCCGATTTTCTCTCTTCAGGATTCGAACGTTCGCTCAAGGCAACGAATCAGCGCCACGATCTCATTGCCATGATTGCTCGGGATCAGCGCGAGCATCGACTTCCGAATGTCGGCTGGATCACCCTAGAAGATGCAGAAACCGGCGAAATCCTTGAAGTCAACACAAGCAACCCGAGAATTCGCGACGAATTCGCCAAGAGAACACGCAACCAACTCAATCAACTAACACGGCAATTTTCGAAAGCGAATATCGATTCGATCCAACTGAATACCGATCGAGATTTTTCACGAACGATCCGTCTATTTTTTGAGACCCGCAACCGAAGGCGCGCAAAATAGCTTTGCCCTAATGGAATCGAACTCAAGCTTACCCAAACTTCAAATCTCTGAGGATTTGAGTTTCCTGATGCCTCCAAACGAAAGTGGATTCGATTTCATATCCGTGATGCCCTTTATCTTAGCTGTTGTAGTTATCGTTGGTCTTCTTCTGTGGTGGTTCCTTCGAAAATCTCAAACCCAAAAACGCCTCTCGGCTCTGTTCCAAAAAGCGCCGGACGTACGAGCCCTAGAAGAACTCGAAGCCGCCTATCAACTTTGGCCTGAACAAGGCCAAGAATGGTTCGTCTATGAACTCTCCGGTATTATTCGAAACTATCTCGAAGGCCGGTTTTCCTGCAGAGCTCCGTATATGACAACGCTCGAGTTTCTTTCCCAAGTTCATAGACTCCCAGAACTCGATGAGACACATCAAAAGTGGCTAGAAGATTTTCTTCCCTATTGTGATCTCGTCAAGTTTGCAGCCCTTCCCGTAGTCGAAGATGTTCTGACTGAGCTTTATCAATCCAGTCGCTCTTTCATAATTCAATCTGCTAAGAATTCGAAGCAATGAGTGTCATGAGGGGCCTACGGGTTGAGTCGAATTCTTAGCAGATTGAATTATGAAAGAGCGACTGGATTGATAAAGCTCAGTCAGAACATCTTCGACTACGGGAAGGGCTGCAAACTTGACGAGATCACAATAGGGAAGA
>JBCCKK010000210.1:0-6060 GCA_039027395.1 Verrucomicrobiota bacterium
GACGATTCTGAAAAATCCCCGATGGCTGCGGTCGCTCGACGCCTTGTTTGGCTAGAAACTGCTCTGCCCGGAGGCTGGTTTCTTTTAAGATATTCGATTCCAGGTAGCAGCGATCAATCAGGTCAAAGCTCATCGCAATCACTTTATCTGTCTCTTTGAACCGTGGAGAACTTTCAATAAAAGTGCGAAACGCACGGTCACGAAAGGTAAGTGGTAGGTTTTGCTTGAGGGTAAGGTCTCCCAGCAAGAGCAGTTCCTCGGGTTCCTTAACCAACAAGCCGTATGACTGGATGATGAGCTGCGTGATCAGCCAACGGTCAGAGGGCACGATCGTCCCAGCTAGTAACTCGTCGATTCTTTGCCGTAATTGCTTCTGTAGGTAAGCCTTGTCTTTGATCTTGTTGAGATAGCGTCTGGCAGATTGAAGGTTCGTTGTTTCGAGAGTTTTCTCCCAGAGCACCTCGTCACTTAACGATTCTACGTCGCTCCCACTCTCGTTCAGCGGGAAGAACTGCGTGTCCTGTTTTTCTCTACCGAAAGTATACCAGAGTAATCCACACGCGATAATTACGTTGGTGATACACAGTAAAATAATGAGGGACCGCTTCACGTTCATGATCCCTCATCAAGGATCTAGTTTAGGCAAGCTTTTGATGATCCCATGAGCAATTGCGAAGGAATCGTCGGGATAGTCAAGAGACGTTCCCTCTGCATCCGTTTTATACGAGGCTCGGGGTTAGTTTCTTCTTGATCTGGCCGACAGGATTTGAATCTCTGTCTTGAAAGCTAGATGTTGTTCATAAATAACAACTTAACTTTCTGAGTAAGTGAAGTGGACACACATAGGGACACAAAGACTTGGCGCGTATTGTCTTTATGTGGCGTGCAAGGGAGCACCTGTTTATCCGGACAGCCGCTTCGTTAGATCAATGAGATTTGTGTAAATGATACCGTTCGATTCCCATGTGTCATTATTGCGAGAGACAATGAAGATTTCATCTGGTTCGATATCGTCGCGAGCCGTATAGAAGCCCTTGGTGAGTTTTGCATCGACCGAAGCTTTGATTTCAAATGCCAGGAGTTTATCTCCTTTGAGCATAATCAAGTCGAGTTCAGCACCATTGGAAGTGCGATAAAAGTAGGGCTCCCAATCCGGCAGCATCACTATGATCTGCTCAATCACGAAGCCTTCCCAGCTGTTGCCGCGTGTGGGATGTCCGCTGAGTGTATCTTGATCGCTTATTCCAACAAGCTGATGGAGTAAGCCGCTATCGCGAATGTATATTTTAGGGCGCTTTGTTAAGCGCTTGCCGACGTTTTTGAAGTACGGATTCAATCGGCGAATCACAAAGGTGTGCTCGAAAAGGTCGAGGTAAGCGCCGATCTGTTGCCTACTAAAGTCGTGCGATTCGACTAACTGTCTTATGTTCAGAACCTGACCGTGCAGGTGGGCAGTCATTTTCAACAAATCACGCATGGCGGGCAGTGCTTCTGCTTTGCCGTACATGCTTAGATCCCGAGTCAAATAGGTGTCGATGAAGTTGCGTCGCCATTCGGTCGAAATGGTTTCTTTGGGAGCGAGAAAGCTGTCTGGAAAACCGCCCCGAAGCCAAAGTTGATCTAACTGTGTTTGTTCAATCTCATCTACTCGAAAGGGCGTTAACTCCAGAAACGCGATGCGCCCTGCGAGGCTTTCACCACTTTGCTTGAGTAGCTCATAAGAAGCCGAGCCTAGAAATAAAAAACGACCATTGCGTAGGCCTCGTCGCCGTCCGTCGTCAATCAGGCCGCGTATCTCAGGGAAAAGCGCCGGGCGGTGCTGCACTTCATCCATAATGACGAGCTGTTCTTCACGGGGCTTCAAATAGCCCACCGCGTCATCAAGCTTTGCTAGATCTGCCGCGTTTTCCAAATCCAGATACGTTGCCTGCTTGAGCCAACGATCCTTGATTTCAAAGGCCAGTGTCGTCTTGCCGCACTGGCGAGGCCCCAGCAGTGCCACCGCTGGAGAATATTCCAGTAACTCAAGGATTCGCTGTTTTAGCTTCCGATCTAAACCATGCATATTTTTATTTAATCATAAAAAATACATGGTTGTAAAGTGGCGTTTCAGTCGTGCCAGATATGCCTGCTTATTTTGATCTACTCGCCGAAGGCCTCGCCATATAGCTGTGTAAGCATATCGTGATAGCCCCAGCCGATGCAGTTGGTCGAATCGACAACTTTCTCTAAGCGCTTGCGCAAAGGTTCAATTTCCATTCCAAGAGCTTGCATCTCTTGGAGTTGTTTAAGGGCTCGCTCGAACATGCTCTCTACCGAAATGTAGAATTGTTCCCACATATCGCCGTAATCCAGTGTGAACTGGTTTGCTCGCTCAACGTAGAAAACCATCAGTTCGCCAATCCCCGGCTTATCGCCGGTGGCTTTCGAATAAGTTGATATCGCCTTTTTCGCGGTGCGAAAATCGACATCGTCATTGCGCATCACATTGGGATAGAGTGCATCGTCGATGATTTGCTTAAACTCTTTGAGAGTCTTTGAGCTTGAGGAATAACGAGTTTCGAGAAAGCGTCTGTTCATTGGTGTAAGCTTATAGAGCTCGCCGATAAGCTTTAGGAGTTCCTTGTCCTCCAGCGCAGAGAGGCGTTTCTTGAGTGTAGACCAAGTTGCTTTTTGCTCAGGCATATATTGATACAGAGGCGTGCTAAGTTTGTTGCGTCTGCGGAAGGCTAATTGCTTTGCGCTATCCAGTATTTCCAAAGCGAAATTGGGTTTGGAGTGTCTTTTTCGAGTTCATCGGAACGGATGTGTTCCAGTTGTAGTATCATTTTGCAGTCGGACTTATTCTTGGCGATAATATATATGCCATTCGAACAAGCTTCTTCTGATGCAAGTGCGATGACAGTTACCTTTGCCCCCGAAAATGGGAGATCTGGATCGTCGATAATGCATGCCTCGAACGGAAATAGGAGGTGGTCTTGCAAATAATAATACCAGCCCATCGCTTGCTCCGTTTCATTGTAGCAATCGACGATAACGTCGTAGGTGATGATATTTTCAAATGCTTGATTCACGTTATCTTTTTCGAGTTTCATCGAGCCTACACTGAGCACAGACAAATGTGAAATTCATGCCGGGTAATGTCGACAGGCGAGCAACCTGTCGGCTTTTTACGTAAGTCGTTAAATAATAGGGCGACTTTCCAGGTGACCTCTACTTTGGACACACATAGGGACACAAAAGTCGGCTTTGGGGGCGTTTTTTACCGATTTTGGCAAAATCTGAGACGAAGAAATTAATCTCATAAGTATCTGTTTTATAGGGTTATGCGAATTTATTTTGAGATGTCTTAAACTCAAAATGGTCGGGCCGACAGGATTTGAACCTTTGTTTTTATTTTTGTAAAATCCTGAATTAGAGGGGATTAAGTTTTTATTGGGACGGAGTGGACACACATAGGGACACAACGCATTGGCTCGGGAAGTCCTAGGTTGGCTAAAATTGTTGAAGCGTGGAAACGTTACTCAATCCACTGAATGTGGCGATCAGAAGTTTAGAGCCACTCTGTGAGGCCGCGCCACTCTTTGTCTTGCGCACGACCAAACAGAAGTTGAATAATACACTCGTTATCTACCTAGCAAGCTAGAACTACAACGCTCCTGTTGGCATATTGGTTTAGATGGAAAGCGATCATATCAATTTTATAAACATTCTTTTTGGAGCCGCTTCATCGGTTTTGGCGACTCTGCTTTGTTATCTAGTTGCTCGAGCAAAAAAAATGATGGTTCAGCGGAAATCCCGTGATTTACATCCATATTTCACAGAGGAGGAAGTAATTAGAGCGGCTCAGTTTTACGTCCCAACTAAGTGTCAGAATATCGATCCAGCAGAATGTGACGAGATAAGCCAATCGAGTGCCTTTACTGTAAGAGATAAGCTCATCCCAAAGTTAATCCGGACATCTTTTAAAGAGTCTAGTGATGATTCCAGATTTTTCCTGATTCTTGCTGGATCGGGAATGGGAAAGACGACTTTTCTAATTAATCTCTATCTTACTTATTCAAAAATGTGGAAGAATGATTTTTTGATTCTTTTACTTCCTTTAGGGGCACCTGCGGTAGACGAAGAACTCAGTAAAATAAAATCAGAAAAAAGGCGAAGGACAATTTTGCTGCTAGACGGTTTCGATGAAGATCCCAAGGCAGCTCTAGATTCGAAATTAAGAATTAAAGAAATAGTGGAGAAAACTTGGGAATTTCGAAAAGTTTTAGTCACCTGCAGGACACAGTTCTTCCCTGATCGAGACGATGAACCCGCAGAAACAAACATTCGAAAATATGGAGTAGATAGTGGGTTTCATCAATTTAGAAAGATATACATATCCCCCTTTGATATCAAAGACGTAGACAGATACCTATTTAAGAGGTTTGGCTTTCTAAGCTTTAAAAAGCGACTGAAAGCGAGAGAGATCCTACGTAAGTGCCCTCACTTAATGGTTCGCCCGATGTTGTTAGATCGAATCGAAGATATCATGGCTTCTTCATATGAATTTAGTACTTTGTTTCAGATTTACCAATTCTTGGTAGATCGGTGGATCATCCGAGAGTCTGAGAAGTATATTCCAACGCGCAGGGAGCACTTTAAACTGCAATTAGAGACGTTTACGCGTGAAGTCGCGTTAGATATCTTCCGCAATTGGAAGAAGCGCGAGAGCCTTTCGCTTGCTGCCGATGAAGCCTCAGAGCTTGCGAAGAAACAGGGGATTGAGTTGGATCGAATCGAGTTGACCAGTAAATCGTTGCTAAACCGGAAGTCGAATGGTCACTACAAGTTTGCGCACAAATCAATTTTGGAGTTTGTAATCGCTAGGGAACTTATTCGTGACCCTAGAATTGCGAGCAATGATGAGCTTAAGGGATTTGACCAAATTCGTTTTTTTGTTCAAGAGATGGCTGGGTCAAAATGGGAAGAGATTATTTACGAAGTCATCGAAAACCAAAGGCGAGCAGCTGATCAAAAAAATGAAACGAGACCCAAAAGCATAAGGATTAAAACTCCAAACGAACTTCGCGAGGTCGAAGATCTGACAATCTCAAATGTTCCAAGAATTGAAAGCCATAAGCTTAAATTATTGGCGAATATGACACAGCTCAGAGTCTTGCGTTTGGAGAATAACCATCTTTCAGATATTTCTTTTATCGGAGAATTGGTGAATCTAGAAATGTTATATTTGAGTGACAATCTGATATCAGACGCTAACCCAATCCGAAATTTAAAGAAGCTCGTTGCTCTTGATTTGATCGGGAATCAGATCACGGATATGAGCTTCCTATTGGAGCTACCTGAAATCGAACACTTACAGGTAACTCTATGGGACTCTAAATGCAAAGATAGTTCAACCATAAGAGCTAGACGAATCTATGATCGGAAGGTCGAAGTAAGAGATTTCTTTTTCAGGCAAGATTCGGACGGAAAGTGGAACCAAATAGAGGATCGGAGCCTGATGTATAAGTAATGATTGGGGCCTTAAAGGGCTCTTCGCAAATCTTAACATGTGATTTTGACTTATTCGGCACTGTAGGGTAACAACCTGTCGGCCTGTTGCGTAAGTCGTTGGATTGTAGAGTGAATTTTGGGACTATCGCCATCGTGGACACACATAGGGACACAAAAATTTGGTCCTTTAGGCAATTTCGCCAGTTTTCGTCAAATTTGAGTTTCAGTTCCCGTGATTGGCTCCTCCTCGATGGAGCAGTTTCAGTAGGCTTAGAAAATCCTATCATGCTACAGGTGAGGCAGGTCTTGCAGGCTATCGCCAGCCATCGAAGCGGCCTTCGAATAGCTCATGGTTGTCATAGCCAACTCTTTGGATAAGCCAAGGGCGTTTCCCCGGGATGAGCACCAATTGTCTGTTGTAGCGTAAGTGTTCTTTTCCCGCATCTGGCGGAAGTCCGGCGTTTATGAGATTCTGTCGTCGGGCTTCATAGCTCAGACGTTCTTTGACTTCAACCAGCCGTGTGGCGTGAGTTCATCGACCCTCGACATGGGGTGGTCGTCGAC
>JBCCKK010000211.1:0-6016 GCA_039027395.1 Verrucomicrobiota bacterium
AGCTTTTGCTTCGGAAACCTTTTAACCACGGTCATACCGAGTCCTGTCCGCTCTCTCACTCGATCACGGTGGTCGGTGAGACGCTCTCGATAAATTTCGGGCTGAAAATGAACAGTCTTGAATGCCTTCCATTTGAAATGCCCTCCGAACCGCTCATTACTCGACTCCCTCTGGTTTCGATCGAGACGGTCTTCCTTCGACCATTCAGGATGAAATGAAACGTGTTTGTGCGCACGAAAGTCTAATTGACCTCCGTATTTAAAGAACTGATCGGGTTGATCATGATCACTGTAAAACACCTGGCGAAATTGTTCGTGGATTCTTACCTTAAACACGTTTCCCGATGACTTAAGAGCGAGTTCAGACCGCTGTAATTGCTGCCACCGGTCTTCAAGCTCTTCATCAAAATAACCTTCCGAAATTTCATGACGTTTGGAAACACCCAGCCGCAATGCCTGATTGAGTTCTACGTATTTACTGGGTTTATACTTATAATGAATCCCAACATCTTGCTTAAGAACATCAATCGAAGAACGGTCCCGTGATAGATCATGTTGGCGGGTTTTGGTTTTTTCTACCCGAAACTCCATTTCGACAATCTCCGCCTGAAGCACGGGGTGAGCCCCGTAGGAAAACTCTTTAGCCTTGGTTTGAATCGGCACCTCCGCTGCCTGGACTATCCCTAACGAAAATATAGCGGATAGTATGGCCTGGATCTTCCTCATTGGTAAAAACTTAGAGACTAGTGGCCTAATTACCAGCCAACAATCAATTTTTACTTAATTTTATTTATAATCTCACTCACCTTGGCTATGACTTCAGGAGGATGCTGACACGCATCCGGCCAATCGCGCCGATATCCCTCCCCGGGAAGCTTGCGAGTTGCATCGATCGCCATATGAGAACCGATGTTTGGCTCATTAGGGGCATGGTCTAGACTATCGCATGGCCCTTTTGTAAAGATGGTATCACGCTCAGGATCAACATTGGCGCAGAGATGAAACATCACATCAAAGGAGGAGTGAACATCAACATCATCGTCGACCACGACAATAATCTTGGAAAACATCATTTGCCCCATCCCCCAGAGACCATTGGCGACTTTAAAGGCCTGATACGGATATTGTTTTTTAATACTGACAAAGACCAAATTGTGAAACACGCCCTCAGGAGGCAGCGCTAGATCTACGATCTCCGGAATATTCATCTTCAAGATCGGCAGAAAGATGCGAACGCTAGCTTCACCAATAAAGTAGTCTTCCATTGGCGGTTTTCCGACAATAGTGGCCGGATAAACGGCATCTTTTCGATGAGTGATCGCTGTAAGATGGAAAACAGGATAGTCATCAATAGGGGTATAGAATCCTGTGTGGTCCCCAAAGGGGCCCTCCGGTTTCACCGGCTCGGTGGGATCCACGTAACCCTCGAGAACGATATCTGCATTGGCCGGCACTTTCAGTGGTTGCGTTTTGCAGGCCACCAAAGGCACCGACTTTTTCCTTAAAAAGCCTGCAAGCAAGACCTCATCGAGCCCATCGGGCAGCGGAGCTGTTGCGGCAAAAGTATAAACGGGATCTCCCCCAAGCACCACCGCCACTGGCATCTTTTGACCAGTTTCGTAATAGCGCCGGCCATGACGAGCCGCAACTTTGTGAATCTGCCAATGCATTCCTGTATTCCACGAATCGAAGCGCTGCATTCGATACATTCCTACATTACGATCCCCCGAATCGGGATCTTCTGTAAACACTTGCGGAAGCGTAACGAATGGACCTCCATCTTGAGGCCAACACGTTAAAATCGGCAAGTCGAGCAAGCCTCGCTTGTCTTGTTCCGGAGTTTTGACGACTTCTTGGCAAGGCGCGCGCTTCACCGAAGCAGGGCGTGCATGAATCACATCGATTCCCTGTTTCAAGAGTGTCCACGCATCTGAAAACGAAGTGGGCGGCTTGGCCTTTAATAGAAACTGCAACTGGTCAGCAACTTCTTGAACGGAATCCACCCCCAAACACAATGCCATTCTTCGATCACTTCCCATCGCATTAATGATCAGCGGCATTCCTGCTTTCTGGCCGGATTCCAGAACCGGATTTTCAAATAGTAGCGCTTTACCTCCGCCTGGCTTCTTCATCTCGTGGTCGGAGATAGCCGCAATTTCCAAATCGACGGAAACCGGATCTGAAATCCGAATGAGCTCTCCCTCGTGTTCCAGAGTTTCTATAAACGATGTATATGATTCAAATGCCATGATCCTCGATTTTTGAAAAATTCGGCCTACAGTGTTGACCATGTTGGAAGAAATTCAATCGGTAATGCAGGGAAAAACAGTAATCCCTCTCCAGCGCCCATCTCTTCGATTCACAGGAGCTGACCGGCACCGTTATCTTAATGGTCAAACAACCAATGATGTCACAAACCTGACGCCCGGGCATGCTCGGCACGCCGCAGTCTGTAATGCAAAGGGAAAAATGCAGGGAGAAATCTGGATTGGCTGTGATTCCGAATGTCTGCTGGTTGACTTTCCGGAACCTCTCAGTGACTCACTCCCGACTCGACTCGAGAAATACATTATCGCAGATGACGTTGAAGTGGAAGCTCCAGATTCCCGACTTGTCGGATTTCATTTAATCGCACCCGAAGAGCCGACCATTCCCGATTCTATTTACACATTTGCGTCCACGCGCTTTGGTGAAGACGGTTGGGATATCTGGTTCCTCGAAACACCGTCTCTTCCAAATTCGATTCCGCAGGCCAGCCGGGAAAGCATTGACTGGTTCCGCATCCAACAAGGCATCCCACAATGGGGCACCGATATTGATGAATCTAACCTCCCACCGGAAGCCTACCGGGAAAAAGAAACCATCAGCTATCAGAAAGGCTGTTATATAGGGCAGGAGATCATCGCTCGCATAAAGAGTATCGGTAAGGTAAAGCGTAAGCTCTGTCTCGTTTCTGGAACAACTCCACTTTCGCCCTCTACCGAAATACTCGATGGAGATCGAGTCATTGGGCACATCTCAAGCTGCCAGCAAAAAGCCAATGACACCTCCACCGTCATGGCGATCGCTATGGTCCGCCAGCCATTTTGTGAACCAGGCCAGCGCCTCACAATCTCCGGCTCTTCTTGGAGCGTCGAACGAGCACTTCCTGATAATCTAGCTTAAAAAATCATTGGCGACACTCTAGGCCTGCCTATGCTCTCGGCATGTTTCGAGTAGGAATTGGATATGACGTTCATCAATTTGCCGAAGGGCGCAAACTGGTTTTAGGGGGCGTTGAGATCGCCCATAATCGAGGACTGGATGGGCATTCAGATGCCGATGTTTTGATTCATGCGATCGCGGACTCGCTTTTAGGAGCTCTCGGTCTACCCGATATCGGTTACTATTTCCCCAACACGGACGCCGCATGGAAAGATGCCCCAAGCACTGTTTTTCTTAAAGAGATCGCAATAAAAGTGAAAGAGGCCGGAAAAGAGATTACCAATATCGACGCTTCATTAGTGGCAGAAGAGCCAAAAATACTACCCCATCTCGATGCGATGAAGACATGTATCTCAGCAGCTCTTGGGATTGAAACCAACCAGGTAGGCATCAAGGCCACAACCAATGAAACAATGGGATTCGTCGGACGACGGGAGGGAATCGCTGCCATGGCCGTCGCGGGACTCATTCAGCGTTCATGAATTCGGAAGGCCGAAGACGGTTGCTGACCCTGGAAGGTATGGAGGGGTGTGGCAAAACCACGCAAATCCATTTCATCGAGGAATGGCTCACATCCATGGGACACAGCGTGTTAACGCTTCGAGAACCCGGAGGGACACCTCTTGGAGAGGCCATTCGTCATTTACTTAAGCACGATGACTCTGGAATCGAGATGTGTCCTGAGACCGAGCTTCTTCTTTTCGCGGCAAGCCGCGCTGAGTTAACTCGCAAACGAATTCTTCCCCACCTTGAAGCAGGAGGCTGGGTTATATGTGATCGCTTTCTGGATTCGACCACAATTTATCAGGGACGAGCACGCAACCTCCCTTTATCAATCGTCGAAACCATTAACCATTTTGCTGTCGATTCCACATTACCTGGATTAACCTTAGTCCTGGATCTTCCTTTTGAAACTGCTTGGCAACGAGCCCAAGCCCGAAGAAAACCCGAGGATCTCCGAGACCGAATGGAGGAAGAGCCCGAGTCATTTTATCGGCAAGTCAGCGATGCCTACCGCAAACTCGCCAATCAAGAACCCGATCGCGTTCGTCTGATTTCAGCGACGTCCGAGCCACAAAACGTTTTCGAACAAATCAAACAGGAGATGTCTCATGCCTTTCCCGGAATCTTGGATTCTTGACAAAATCGAAGAGTGTCACCGTGCTGACCGCCTGGCCCATGCTTACTTGATTACTGGAGCCATTGCGGAGGAATTAGAGACTCTCGCCTACAAGATCGCACAAAAGGTTCTCAAATCAGATCCTGATCACCATAGTGATTTTCACTGCATCCGCCCAGAATCTAAGTCTCGCCGGCTCACCGTAGCTCAAATTCGTGATATCGAACACGAACTCCACCTCAAGTCTCGCGAAGGCGGCCTTAAAGTAGGACTCATTCTATCGGCGGATCGCATGTGCCTTGGGCAAGCCGAGGCAGCGAATGCGTTCCTAAAAACTCTGGAAGAACCTCCTGAACACACACTGATCCTTATGACGAGCGACCGCGCCGGAGAACTCCTTCCAACGATCAAGTCTCGTTGCATTTCTCTACCACTGAAGACAGAACAACATCCATTGCCTTCGGCAGAAGAGACCCAATGGATCTCGGATTGGATCAATGCTCCGGGCACCTCAGTGGAAAAAGCCTACCGTCGCTGCCAAACTCTTTCCGAATGGTGGCGATGGATTCGGGAGCACCTTGAGAAAGACTTTAGCTCAAGCCCGCTTGAAGGACCGGTCAAAGATGCTCACATGGAAAGTGAGTTTTTACGGGCGCGTGATCGTTCCATGCAGCTTTTGATTGAAGCCGTCTGGGAACGAGCTCCAAACCACAACTACTCTCACGATATCGTCGATGCTTGCCGCCGTTTAGAAGAGCTGCGCCACGCTTTGCAGCGAAATATCGACCAAAACCTCAGCCTCGAGCGATGCCATTTATTGATGGTTTAACAACATTTTTAAGACTTTAATAATAAAGTAAGTTTTGGTTGACCGTTAGAGTAATAACTTCTAATTTTTTGGCCAACCAACTGATGGAGAGCATATGGAATTGAAGGAAATTCGCGCGGTCATTGATTTAATGACCAAAAACCAACTATCTGAATTTGAGTTAGAGAAAGATAACTTCAAAATCAAGATCAAAAAAGGAGCTGACGGCACGCCGATTGTCAATTACACCCCCACCACACCGGCTCCTAGTGTTCCTGTGGCAGCTCCCGTCGCAACTCCTGCTCCGGCAGCGAGCAGTTCTGAAGGTGCAACCATCAACTCCCCGATGGTAGGAACGTTTTACCGCTCTCCGTCTCCCGAATCCCCTCCATTCGTCGACGTGGGAACCACCGTCAACGAAAACACAGTGGTTTGCATTATCGAAGCCATGAAGGTCATGAACGAAATCAAGGCAGAAACGAGCGGGGTAATTGAAGAAATTCTTCTCGAAAACGGGAAACCGATCGAATTCGGCCAACCCCTTTTCAAAATCAAGGCGGCTTAAGTCTATCCCATGTTTGATAAGATTCTCATCGCCAATCGTGGCGAAATCGCACTGCGTATCATCCGGGCTTGTAAAGAATTAGGCATCCAAACCGTTGCCGTTTATTCGGAGGCTGATGCGGACTCATTACACGTTCAGCTTGCAGATGAGACGGTCTGTATTGGAAAAGCGCCCCCCGGAGAAAGCTATCTCAAAATCGATCGAATTATCAGCGCTGCTGAAATCGCAGATGTCGATGCCATTCATCCCGGATACGGCTTCTTAGCAGAAAATGCACATTTTGCTGATGTGTGTACGAGTTGCCATATCAAATTCATCGG
>JBCCKK010000212.1:0-6000 GCA_039027395.1 Verrucomicrobiota bacterium
CCTTCTTGAGCAGAAAGAACGCCCTTCTTAACCAAGGCATCGACCAAAGGTCCACCATCGCCAGCAGCGAAGGTAGATCCGACGCTCATTGCACCCGCAGCAACAAGGGCTAGGCCCCATCGCATTATTTTCATATTTGTTTCCTCCTAATAGGTTGTTTTGTTTTCCAAGCAAACCACCCAAACTCTAGCATCGCTAGAACCCAAGTATGTTTGATTTAACCAAAACCTGCAAATCGTATGTTACAGCTTTATGTCAAAATGAAGAAGATTTCCCGAACAGACTAATTTTTAACAAAGCCCTCGATCTCCTCCCAACAAACCCACAGAGAAGACCAACAAATCCCTCCATACCCCTATCTTGCCGCATGAAAGCGAATCTGCAAACTCCTAGTGACGTCAAAAAGATGATGCCACTATTTAAAACGACACTCTCCCTACTAAGCATACATATACTATTGACCATCAATAGCTTAGCTCAAAAAGAACCTCTCACAGTCACAACAAGCATTCGAGCAGATGAGCTTGTCGAATACGACATGACCCCTCAGAGCATCCAAACATTGATCAATCATTGTCTTGAACTCGCAGGAATGGGATTGTTTTACCAATACGGGTCGGCCGACCCGAACAAAGGCGGACTGGACTGCTCAGGAACGATTCATCACCTACTGAAGGACCGAATGTCCTTAAAAAATGTGCCTCGGCAAGCCAACTATTTTTATCGATGGGTGTGGCAATCTTCGGAATTCCACGCCGTTAACAGCTCACAGTCCCAAGGGTTTGAATGGTCCAAGCTAAAGCCTGGGGACTTATTATTCTGGAGTGGGACTTATGACGTCAAGCGGGACCCACCGGTGACTCACGTAATGATCTACTTAGGAACCTTAAAGAAAGATGGGCGCAGGGTTATGTTTGGGGCAAGCAGTGGCCGGCGTTTCGAAAACCGCCCTCAGCATGGAGTCAGCGTTTTTGACCTCCATCTCCCAAAACCTACTTCAAAAAGCCGATTCCTCGGCTACGGCAGTATCCCAGGTTTCAAAATCGAATCCAAGATTTCCCAGGTTGAGCCACCCTCAAAAGGCGCTAACTAGAGCACTTGATAGAGTTCTAGGTTCTTAAATACGCCCGGCCTTTTGCTTAGCACAATAGGTCTACCCCTTAGCACAATAAATCTGCCCCTTTATTTTACTAATCTTCTAAAAAACAATTCTGCCTTTTTTAAGTTGTTGATTAACAGGCATTTTGCGCAAAACACATTTTTCAATATGTCAAATGGAACGATACAAATGTCACACAATTGACACTTTAGGGGGTTACAGATCAGAATAAGCCCATTGCTCCTAAATCTAAGGTCCCACAAAATGGCGTCCTATTTCTCAGCACTAGGACGCCTATGTCCGAGCTAGATACATCCGAGAGATTTTCTACCCACTCGCTGTCATTTCCAAAGCCTTCGCCCATTCATCGTGAAGCTTTTGCTCCCGAACCATTTCTTCGATTGTCTTTCTGTCTAAAGCCTCTCCCTGAATCATAACCATCCCTGCTATGTCACGAAGATGTTTATCACTCTTCCCCTCACGGTAGAACTCCAACTTCCAAGCGATTACATATTCGGGTGGAGCAAACCATGCTTCCCCTGAAAATAAAGCACCCCGAATCCGTTTACTCCAAGCCCAACTATAAAGAGGATGACTTCGGGACGGATACGCATCTGCCTTCATCCCAGTTCCTTGATGAATGATGTTAAAATGACCGCGCTGACTTCGATTGATTTCGAGAATAAGAACATCCGATAATGGAAGATAATATTCATCTTCGGGAAAAGCTTCTGTGAGTTTTTCAACATCACTCACATTCAAAAACAGACCAATATCAATGTCTGCAGTCATTCTGGGCTCTCCGTAAAAGATGGAAGCAACAGACCCCGAGATCATGTAGCGAATTTTCAACCTCTCGAAAGGCTCAATAAAAAGTTGATACAAGTTCATCTTCAGCTGGATGCATGAATCCACCACCGATTTACTTCGGCACTAATACGAGCCTCTTCCCACTCCGGGTATTTCTTTTTCAATCGACTCCGACATAACGAACGCGCTTCGAGTTCCAGCGCTCCCACAAGTTCCCACTTTTGTTCAGGCGACATTCTAGAGAATATTTCAATCTGGCGAGCATCTAGCTTTTCCACAGTCTTAGTCTGCCTGAGTAAAAGCAGAAATGGAATGTTTTCATTCTGTTATTGATTTACATCGATATTTGCGTGTCTTAATCTGTTAGCAGCATGCTGGATCTCAAAATCAAAATTAGACCCTAAGATATCTTCTGAGTTGTAGATCCATTATAATAGTTAACTAGAGCACTCGATAGAGTCCCAGGACACCTAAATCACTTTCGATCTCATGAACCCGTTTGGTTTTGTGTTCTAAAAACTGTCGAATCGGAGAGCCTTCGGGAAGTTCTTCTCGTTTCCGACCGAGAGTATAGACGAACACAGGAGGTGACACTTCATCTAATCGAGTCGCCTCTATTTCCTTTAGCAATGGATAGTCCTCAGAACGATCTTCATAGCTATAATAGAAGAAATGTGTTTTCGCCTCCGGTCTGAAGTGAACCGAAAAATGGGGAACCTCTCCCTGGTAAGCGATTCTTGCAGCCACATCATTTTGATAGGCAAGAGGCCGTAGCCCGATATGTGAAAATAGGGGATTTCGTGGAGCCAAATCCGTTTGGTTGTCTCGTTTCCCGTGAAGATTAAATATGATAGGCCAAACTTCACTACCTTCAGGAATGGGCTGTGCCGCCTTCCGAAGTTGGTCAACAACAGGTTGTAGTTGAGCTTGATGCATTCCACAGTAAACCGTCTGACAGATCCCTGCTAGTGCGAATACGATCGCCAAAACAGGAAGCTTTGGATTCAAGATATTCAAATTCTGAGCCGAAATCCATAGCAGTAAAGTGATCCACAGATAGACTCCCAAACGATAAGAAATCAAACTACCACCAGCGGGCCCCTCAGGAGTAATCCACATCACTGCGACGACACAAACCGACAGGAACAACCAGACATCTCCCACCCCCCATAGTCGATTCCGGGTTTTCGCGAACAAGGTCACTCCTACACCCACAACAATGAGAACCAGACATAACATGGTCCAAATCAATGGGTCTTTTTGATAGGGAACCAAAAAGCTGGTAGAACCTAACTCTTTAACAAGTAACCCAAAGGCACGCCCCCACACGATCGGGTCTGATTGATCACCTCCGAAAATATAAGCCATTGCCAGCAAGGCAGAAGGCAGTCCAGCAACAACGAGAAATCCTCCTCGTCTTAGAAACTCGGAACGGTGGATCGAATCAAAATACGATCGAGCTGCAAATACAGCCACCAAAGCAACACCACAGAGAACCGCTGGAATCAAGTGTGTAAAGTAGACGGCCAAAAACCCTAAACAGATCACCCCGGCTCTTTTCCAGTTCAATTGCCCTAAACAAGAATAGGCATAAGCAAAAACAAACAAAGATCCAGCTAGAGCCAAAAGATAGGAGTACAACCCCATAAAGAGATAGTGATTAAACAACAAAGGAAGCACCAAAAATTTCCCCCAGCGTTGTTCGTATTTCAGACTTAAAAGAACCGACTGAAAGCCTACCGCAAATCCAACAAGGTAAACAGACACCACCATCTTTTCTCCCCCATCAACTCCAAAGAAGGCTATAAACAGCGACATCAGCCCGGATCCCACCCAATTCGGAATCAAGGCCGCGTGAATCTGATACACGCGATCTAGAACGGGCACCTCGCTGAATAGCAACTGATTGAATACGGAAGCCGTGTAAACATGCGCCGAACCGTCTTGAGAGACAAAAACCGGCATCCACCAAATCGCAAACAGGTGACCCAAAACAATAAGCCACCATATCAACTCTAAAGGATCCAAAGACCTGAGCCACTTCATTCCACCCCTTAGTCAGTCTTGAAATAGATAATATTCAAATCGTCTTCGTGAACAACCTGCCAAACCGGAGTCACATTCAACAAGGGATTCAAAGGATTCTTTTTCGGTAGAATCAGCGTATCGACTTGGTATTCCTCCAAAATCTTGGACCACTCTTCTTTAGCAAACCTAACAGGAAAATACACATCGGTCACAAATTCCTGCCAGTAGAAGTCAGCCCGATCATCAAAGAACACTTTCAAATCGGGACCAAAGTAGTAGATCAGTGCGCCCCCCACATTATCCGTATTAAAAGGCCGCTTAATTCGATCTCGATGTTCCTCAATAAACTCCGCCGACTCGAGGCTCAGGTTTTGATCATAGAAGTCTTCCTCAAAGAATGGTTCTCCTTTAAAACTCAGCCATAGATATCCGATAACAATCAATGGAAAAAAGATTCTCCCGCCCTTTAAGAGAAGTTGATCTCGAGACATCTCATGCCCACGCTTCACGATATACCAGTCCTCCTTCTTTCTTAAGAGCTCATCAAACCCACGGGCTAGCACAGGCGCTGCTACGAGGACAAACAAGTTAACGTGACGCGTCGACTGAAGTGAAAAATGAAGAAAAACGAGAATTAGAACAAAATCCAATTCATTGAGGCGTTTTGATTTCCCACACCAAAAGAATACCGAAAGCACCCCTAAAATCATCAATTCATACCCTCGAATGTTTCCACTCGGGGAATAAAAATCTGGACTCGCAAACTCTTCCCAATTAGCCAGACACTTGAGTTCTAGAAACTTCAAGATGTGAAAGTGAAGATTCCATCCGTATGGGTTAATCAAGCTTACCATTCCACAAGCAAACCCCACCCAGAATAGTTCCTTCACCACTGCCCAATGTTCAGGCGTTTTGTTTAGAAACCACCGAGGCAAGGCGACCCAAAAAACCACTCCAATTAGAAATAAGCCAACACTGAATCCACCATGAAAATTCGTCCAAACCATCATCATCGGAACCAGCCACCAACTCGATCGGAGCGTCGCTTTTCCTTCGTAGATCCGATACAGACGCTCAAGTAAAATCCCGAAAAACAAGTAGGTGAAAATATGAGGTCGCGCCAGCGAATGCATCGTAAGCACAAACCAACCTAACGCCGAAAATCCGAGAGCCAGCCCCGCATGACACCCCTCTTTCATGATGCGTTGACAAAGGAGAACGGGAATACACCCGTAGATCAACATCAGAACTGCAGTAGTAAACGGAATTGCTCCGATCGCCTGAGTAATTCCTACGAAGACTTGGAAAAGCCACTGATAGTTAACCCATTCTTTCCCGTCAAGGGTGTGCGAAAAAAAGTCATAGCGATAAAGCACTTTGTCTTCTACCAAGACTTGCCCCCACTTGAAATGCCACGGCGTTCCCGGATCACCTAACGGATATTCTGGCCGAATCATCATTAGGAGCAGGTGCCCCAACAACAAAAATATCACGAGCGGCGGCAACCAAGGATTCACGGACGGAGAAGACGATGTTGCATTCATAGAGGAAACCGGAGTCTTTCTAGTGCAGAGCAAACGTTCTCTGAATTCAAGGCAGCATTTTATTTTACTTTCGCCGTCTTTGGAACCTGATAGATCTAGTAAACGGTCCCGCCACTTATTAGTTGTAATGCATTACCACTTTATCATTCCTGCCTACAACGAAAGTCAGAGGCTACCCTCATTTCTTAAGCACCTGCTGCCTGAAATCGAAAAAAGCACATCTGAAATTTCTTTTAGAGTCGTCGATGACGGTTCCTCTGATCCAGAAAAGCAGCAACTCTCTCCTCACCTTATAGAGCTAGAGTCAAAGCATAACAGTCTTCTTGAGACACTTTATCTCAAGTCCAACCTAGGAAAAGGTGGCGCGGTTTACCAAGGCTGGAATGCATGCCCCGACTGTGACTACTTAGGATTCATTGATGCCGATGGAAGTATTCAAGCAACAGAGCTATTAACCCTAGTCGACCAGGCAGAAGCAAGGCACTCCGAAGCCCCAAGTTTGTTTGCTTCGAGAGTTAA
>JBCCKK010000213.1:0-5950 GCA_039027395.1 Verrucomicrobiota bacterium
AAGGTGTCTTAGAGGAAGCATTGATCGATCATGTTTATTAAGCGGTTCATTTCTTCTGTTGCCTTCATCAGTTTGATTTCGGCATTGGTCTATTTCCGGCTGAGCACGCCAACCTTTGTGTTAGTCTCGGTAATTGCATTGTTGGCCCAGTGGGAATTCTATGCCTTACAGGAAGCGAAAGGTTTAAAGTTATTTAAAAAAGCGGGTGTGTTTTCAGGAGCTCTGTTTTTCTCCGTGGCCTATTTCAACCTGGTGAAGCCGGGAGTATTTGGGCATCTAGAAAGTGTTGAGTCGTTTGCGATTTTGGTTGTGATCTTGGGAGTCTTAGGTCGCATGGTCTTTGAAAAAGAACGAGAAACCCCTGTCGCAACCATTTCTCTGACTCTATTTGGGTTCTTCTACATCCCTTACCTTCTTCATTTTATTTCAAGGGTAATCTTCACAATCCCAGATCAGGCTGTTTCAGCTGAACCGATGCGTGGAATTTTGTTTGCAGCCTATATGATTGCCGTTACCAAGGTGACAGACATTGGGGCCTACCTTGTTGGTGCTCGAATTGGTAAGCACAAGATGAGTCCAGTGATTAGTCCGAAAAAGACGTGGGAAGGCTTTGTTGCCGGTGTCTTGTGTGGTCTATTGGTTTCCATTCTTGCTGTTAAGTTGCTTCCTGAATCTTTGGGCGTCTTGGGATTTGGGCATGCGATCTTTCTCGGAGTCATGTTGCCTTTGATTAGTGTGATAGGCGATTTAGTTGAGTCTGTGATTAAGCGTGACGCTGATATCAAAGACTCGGGGGGAGTTATTCCCGGAATCGGTGGTTGTTTGGATCTGATCGATAGTCTTCTGTATACAGCCCCATTATTTTACTTTTACCTGATCTTTTTTGTCTTCTAAAAGGAACCTCGGATGAAACGTGTCATTTTATTAGGATCAAGTGGATCCATTGGACTAAGTACCTGCAAGGTAGCTCGCCAGCTTCCAGAGGAAATGAAGCTCGTCGGGCTAGCCGTGCATCGCAGTACGGATTTGCTTAAAGAGCAGATTGCCGAATTTAGTCCGCATGCCGTTGCGGTTTCAAACGAGTCTTGTGCGGAAGCGGTTAAAGATGAGATATCGTGTCCATTGTATGTGGGAGAGAACGGTCTAGTTAAGCTGGTAGAGGAAACGGAAGCCGATCTGGTTTTGGTTGCGATTGTGGGTACGTCAGGATTAGCGCCTGCCTTAGCGGCTCTCAAAACAGGGAAAGACCTTGCTGTGGCTAGTAAAGAGATTTTAGTCATGGCAGGGGAGGAGGTAATGGGAACCGCAAAACAACTGGGGCGGCAGGTACTCCCCGTGGACAGCGAGCACAACGCGATTTTTCAATGCTTACAAAATGCCCCAGACAAAGAGATCCAACGCTTGATCCTTACGGCCTCGGGTGGGCCTTTCCGAGAAACTTCTAAAGAAAAGCTCAAAGATGTGACCCTCGAACAGGCTCTCAAACATCCGACGTGGGATATGGGCCGTAAGATTACGATCGATTCTGCGACCATGTTTAATAAGGGGCTAGAAATGATTGAGGCGCGTTGGCTATTTGGAGTTGATATGGATCGAGTGGATGTGATTGTTCATCCTCAAAGTATCGTTCATTCGTTGGTGGAATTCGTTGATAACTCGATTTTGGCTCAACTGAGTCACTCAGATATGTGTTTCCCGATTCAATATGCAGTGACCTATCCCCGCCGATTGCAGAATGATTTAAAGCCTCTAGATCTAGCTGAGCTTGGGAAGTTGCTCTTTGAAGCACCGGATGAGGAAAAATTTCCAGCTCTCCGTCTAGCGCGAGAAGCTGGAACCGTGGGGGGAACGTTACCCGCTGTGTTTAATGCTGCTAATGAGGTAGCAGTGGATGCGTTTATCAATAAACAATGCGGATTTTCTGAGATTTGGGAAATCGTCGAAAAAGTAATGCAATCACATGACTCCATTGCGTCTCCTGAGCTTGGTGTTATACTTTCGGCCGATCAATGGGCCCGAGATACGGCCCAAACTTTATTACCATCATGATACTTGAAATACTTAAATGGATAGCGTCGATCCTAGGCGTTTGTGTGGTCTTTGGAGTAACCGTATTCGTTCACGAGCTCGGACACTTTCTTGCGGCTCGACGTAAAGGGTTGTATGTCGATCGGTTTTCAATTGGATTTGGACCCAAAATCTTTGGGTTTAAACGAGGTGGAGTCGAATACATCATTGGGTGTATTCCTTTTGGTGGATATGTTTCCTTACCGCAAATGGCTCCTATGGAGATGGTGGAGGGAAAAGTCGAAGGTGATGTGGATTTGAGCAAGCTCCCTCCGATTACCCCTTGGGCTAAAATTGTTACGGCATTCTGGGGGCCGTTGTTTAGCTTCTTGCTTGCTCTCGCCTGCGCGACTTTGTTGTTTTTTATTGGTAAGAATCAGAATGTCACACTGAAGACAACAACGGTCGGATTTGTTGAAGAGGGAAGTCCGGCTGCCACTGCAGGGGTTCTCCCAGGTGATGTCATCAAACGCATTAACGGCCAAGAAGTCACCCATTGGAGTAAAAATGGCGTTGGTGGAATTCTGCAGGCGATCGTCTTGAGCTCAGGTGAAACGATCAAAATAGAGCTCGAGCGGGATGGAGAATTGATCATTCATGAATTGAAGCCAGAACCCAATCCAGATTTGGAAGGGTTGCGAGGCGTAGGTTTTGAAAATCTGGACAATCGTTACATGCCGTTGATCGTTGAGAAAATTCTTACGGAAGACGCTCCTGCCGCCGTAGCGGGGCTTCAATCCGCAGATCAGATTGTCGCTGTAGACGGTAAATCAGTTTATTCGATGGCTCAGATCTCTGAGATGATCACCAGCTCTGAGGGGGCTGTTACTCTATCGATTCTGAGAGACGGAAATCCAATGGACATTTCAGTGACCCCACGCTTAGAGCTTAGTATGGATCGCAAAATGATTGGCGTCGTGTGGCGTAATGATTTTAAGGAGTTAGTTTATCCGAATCCTTTAACGCAAGTTCAAGACAGTCTTTTGACGATGGGATTGACCTTATACGCTCTGGTAAATCCCAAATCAGATGTAGGCCCCAAGCATATGAGTGGCCCTATTGGAATCTTCGATGTTTTACGAAAACTGCTACTCAAGGATTTTCGAGATTTGATGGCATTTTGCGTCTTTTTTAACGTCAACCTTGCGATTTTGAACCTTCTGCCCTTGCCCATTTTGGATGGGGGACACATAACCTTTGCCTTCGTTGAATGGCTGAGGCGTAAGCCTATGAACGTTAAGGTTTTATATGGATTGCAGACATCATTTTTCATAATCCTTATTGCATTTATGCTTTTTGTGTCCTTTCATGATGTCCTGAGAATTAAACGAACTAGCACTAAAGTGAAGGAGCTGAAGCAGATTGAAGAACAGCGGGGAGATGCTCGCTTTGCTCCTGAATCCAAATAGCCTGTTTTATGAGCCCCTATTGCACCAACCCATTTAGTTACCAACGCAGACAAACACGCGTTTGCCAAGTCGGAGACGTGGGAATTGGAGGAGAAAACCCGATTCGGGTCCAATCGATGTTGACATGCGACACAAGGGATACGGATGAATGTGTTAAACAAACGCTGGAGCTGGTCAATGCTGGGTGCGAAATCGTCCGAATTACGGCTCCAACCGTAAAAGATGCTGCGAATTTAAAAAATATTAAAGCCGAGTTGGCAGCGGCGGACTGTTACGTTCCTATTGTCGCCGACATCCATTTTAAGCCAGATGCTGCCCTTGAAGCTGCCCAATGGGTTGATAAAATTAGGATCAATCCTGGAAACTTTGCGGATAAAAAGAAGTTCAAGATTCGTGAGTATAACGAGGATCAATATCAGGAAGAACTAGCCCGCATCGAAGAGTCATTCCTCCCTTTATTGACGATTCTGAAACAGCGAAACATTGCCATGAGGATAGGGACTAATCACGGGTCTCTCTCGGATCGAATCATGAACTACTACGGGGACACACCGTTGGGAATGGTGGAGAGCGCCCTCGAATTTGCCAGAATCGCACGTAAGCATGATTTCCATAATTTTGTATTTTCCATGAAAGCCTCCAACCCAAAGGTTATGATTAATGCCTATCGTCTATTGATCGCTCGATTGAAGGAATCTGGAAAGGATTGGAACTATCCAATCCACCTTGGCGTTACGGAAGCCGGTGATGGTGAGGATGGACGCATTAAGAGTGCAATTGGTATTGGATCACTATTGGTCGATGGACTTGGCGATACAATCCGGGTGTCTTTGACAGAGGATGCGATTCATGAAATCCCTGTCGCTCGTTCGTTAGCAAGCTACATCCAACGGAGCAGTTCGATTAAAGGGTGGAACCATGAAATGGTTTTGAGTTTTGATCCATTCACCTACGCTAAGCGAAATAGTGCATTAGTGGAAGTGAGTGATTACGGGATGGGCGAAGAACAGACAACGAGAGTCTTTACGACCCAGGAAAAGTATCAAGCCCTGGAACCTAGAATCGCTGAAATGGAGGATACAGCACCCGAGATCGTATACGAAAATTCTGGGGTTGTTGAGGTGGACCTTACCGATGACGCCCAAATCAAAGAACTGAATGAATCGGAAGATGCACGTGTTGTTACGGTTAAAGACGGTTGTGAACTTAATCCCATCGTTGCGTTTCGCGTGCTTGCAGCAAAAGTGCATCCTCGACATCCGATTCTGCTAAAAGACACCTTGAATCCAGAAGAGACAGAGGATGTTATGGAGAGTCTGCTTGGTTCAGCAATCCATATCGGAGCAATGCTCTGTGACGGAATTGGCGATGCAATTTTGATCCGGAAAGAACGTGCACCTGGCGCGAGTATTCGCTTAGGATTCAACATTCTTCAGGCTGCAGGAAATCGAATCTTCAAGACGGACTATGTAGCCTGCCCATCATGTGGAAGAACACTTTTTGACCTACAGTCGACAACGGCTCGGATCAAAACGGCAACGGAGCACCTTAAAGGCGTGAAGATTGCAGTTATGGGTTGTATCGTGAATGGTCCTGGTGAAATGGCAGATGCCGACTTTGGTTACGTAGGTGGTGCTCCTGGAAAGATCAACCTCTATGTCGGCAAGAAGCCAGTTAAGTTCAATATCCCCGAGACGGAAGCGGTAGCCCGTCTCCAAGACTTAATCCGCGAGCACGGGAAATGGGTGGATCCGTCTCCCAAAAAGGCAGGGGAAGCTCAAGAGCCCGCGGCCGTCTGAACGGATCAAGCCGAAGAACGGTCACCGTTGGGGGGCAGGGTATGCAAAACTTGAGTCTTTTGATCTCAGATTCGAAACCTATGAGACTCAAATGAAGCCTGCAGAGATAACAACGTTCTTCAGTCATCATTGGCGCACGATCGTGACCATAGTGAATTGCCTTTTGGTAGTTTACGTATTTTATTTGGTGTTCTTTTCCGGTCAATTATTGGATACTCCATCCAAGCTCAAAGCGCTGAGACCCATTTCGGATTCAGCCCCCTCCAAAGTAGAAGAAGTCGGTATTGAAGCGATTGTCTCTCGTATCAATCAAGCTTCAAACTACTCGGAAGCGATTCAAGAAGTAGAAAAAATTCGAGAACTCCAGTCGAGAGAAGAACACGAACAGCTGGGTAAATTGATTCAGCGAGATTCGAGTATTCTGCAGCAGTTGAGCTTGGTGGATCGACTAAATTTTACAATCGCGATTGCAAACAGGCTCTTAGCAAAACCCGAATACGCGCAACAGAGTGTGATGTTAGCAAGTGCCGAGCTCAACCAAAATAACGAGCATCGCCTCATAAAAAATGTGTTTTTGGATATCTGGTTCGTCGCTTCCAAACAGGAAGTCGAAGCGCTGGAAGTACGCAATGATCTCCTTGGTGAAAAATTTGCGAAATACTCTCAAATTCGGTC
>JBCCKK010000214.1:0-5940 GCA_039027395.1 Verrucomicrobiota bacterium
GCAAAGCTCGACGCGGCGCGAGGTCAGTTTCATCCTCCATCTTAGGAGGCTCGGGTAGTGGCGCATTGGGCAGAGCAATGGCTGTCGGATCTCTCCACTTAATCCAGGTCATCGGACTAGACGCGTCTAAAAATGCAGAACGAGAGCTTCCTCCGATAACTGTTATTGAGGGAGGGCGACGAGTTACCTTCACATCCGGAAGCATTTCTATCTTAAAGAAAAAGAAGGCCGCCACATGAAAGCAGAAAGAGACAAAAACGATAAACCCTAGCCAGTGCTTTTCCTCGGGGAAAAGGCGTTCCCATAATTCATAGCTGTTCATGTCCCTTGAGTGGCGATGATCACCGAAAGACCTGATCGAATCGCAAGGTTTAAAATCTCGATAACTGTTCCGTGACTAACTTCTTGATCAGCTCGGATAATAATTTGAGTATCGTCCGTCCGGCGACCGAGACGTCCCAACTGTTTACTCAATTTGTCCATCGATACAAGCTGGTCGTTAAAAAAAATCTTAGGCGGTTGCTGCGCTGTGATATTGATAACGTACCGGGAATCGCGAACCCCAGCATCAAAACCTCGAGGAGGATTCACTTGGATACCAGGTTGTAGAACAAATGAGGAATTCAACATGAAGAATACCAACAGAAGAAGCACTACGTCGATCATCGCAGTAACATCAAGTGGTCCTGTTAACGGCTTCGTAGAGCGGCGAATCTTCATAGAATCAAGAAACTGACTTTGGTTTCTTGTCGTCTTTCGGGCCTAAATCACCGTCACCCTTAGAACCACTTGGAACCTTAACCGAGCTCGGTTTCGATTCCGGCTTTGGAGGCAAATCTTCCTCGAGCGAGGCAACTTCGGGGTCTTTCAACATTTGCAAAACTTCGATGCCTGCTCGTTCCATATCGCTAACGAGACTGTTTACCCGGCCATTCAAAAAATTGTAAGCGACATACGCAGGGATTGCGACTCCCAAGCCACCCGCAGTGGTTACTAGCGCTTCCCAAATTCCGCCAGCAAGTTGCCCGATTGGTGTCGCTCCAGAAGCCTGGGTCATTTCCATGAACGCCTGAATCATTCCGGTAACGGTTCCAAAAAGACCGAGAAGTGGCATCACGTGGGCTACTGTTGAAAGGATGGCAAGATTTGCCTCGAGGCGAGGCACTTGGAGCTGAGCAACCTCTTGAATTACTTCGCGAAGTTCGCCCTTGCTAAGGCTTCTTTTGAGAACCGCGGACTGAACTACCTTAATAGAAGGACCATAAGCCTCATCACAACGTTCTAGAACCTCATCAAACTTCTTCCTTTGAATAAGCAGGCGAACACCTTTTAAGAAGGCTCCAATGGGAACCGAACAACGATGATAGAAGAGCAGTCGCTCAATAAATACTCCAAATGCTATTACGCTTCCAACAAAGATGAACCACATGATGGGTCCACCCATTTGGATTATCTCAAAGAGTCCCGACCTCATACTCGATGTATCACCAAACGAAGGACTTTTCCTGAGCAACGATCATTCCGTCACGAACAACAGAAACCCTCCAAGAAAGGATCTGACCATACATCGAATAGTTGTCACCGGTGATCGAAAACGTCCCCTTAAATGTACCTTTAGCAGCTGGGTAAGGAATCTTTATCGTATTCACTTTATCTCGAGTTAAGCCCTGGCGATAGTCGAGGCGAAGGGTGTAGTTAGCAGGAGCGGCATCATTAGCCCAAGTGACCACATAATACTGCCCTTTACGATTATAGAGCTGGGCCTTGGTGATAGCTCCGTGATTAAAAAACTTAAACTCATATTCTAGTGATCTGTCTTTACCTGTCTTCGTGATGCTTTGGTCGTTCAAGAAATCATAGACTTTTTTAATTTTAACACTCTGGTCGATTTGGACCGGAAGATCCCAATCACCTTGTTTCGTTCCGGAAAGCTCCATCGTCTTGCGGTCGGGATTGTCCTCCAACACGGAAGCAGCTTCCTCAGCAACTGATAACTCCTGGATTGTCTCGACTTCAGGTGTGACAACCTCTGTTGATTCAGGCACGTCTTGGGCCACAAGAAGGACAGGCAAGATCAGTAAACCGACTCCTGTGGCATGTAATCGTTTCAGTTGCATGCTTATTAATTGCCTGACTATCAACGCCCTGTCAATGTCGCTCATTCGCTCCAGAAATCACGAGGCATAGTTCACCTTTGATTTTCCCATTCCCATAGCGCTCTAAAACTTCCGATGAAATTCCTCGAGTCACTTCTTCGAATTTTTTAGTCAACTCACGAGCCACACAAACCACGCGCCCGGGATCAACTTCATGACATACCTCGAGTGTTTTGATTAATCGATAGGGCGACTCAAAATAAACACTCGTGCATTTTCGTTCAATTGCCTCCCCTATTTCCCGAGAGCGACCGCCGCTTTTGACCGGAACAAATCCGCCGAAATAGAAAGGTGTTGACGAGAACCCAGAGGCGACAAGCGCATGAATAACTGCTGAAGGCCCTGGAATCACTTCGACTTCGACTCCTTCATTCAAACAGCTTTTGATCAGCCTCTCACCGGGATCTGAAATGCCCGGCATACCTGCGTCACTAACGAGAGCAATCGTCTGTCCTTCTCGAAACCGGTCGAGCATTTGATTTTGCCGCTTAGCTTCGTTAAACTTGTGATAACTAAATTGAGGCGTTTTTATTTCAAACTGGCTTAGTAGAATTCCTGTATGCCTAGTGTCTTCTGCGGCAATGTAATCGGCCTGAGACAGAACCCGTAAAACCCGTTGGGAAACATCTTCTAAGTTTCCGATCGGGGTCCCAACGACGTAGAGCTTACCTTCCATATTTCCTACGAATAACCATTGCTCAAAATCAAATTCTCTGCCAGACCATTCACGTGCGAAAAACAAAAATCATCTCAACTCTGGGCCCAGCTACTGAAAGCCGGGAAATGATCCGTAAGCTTGTCGATGCCGGAGTCAACATCTTTCGCTTAAACATGTCACATGCCAAACACGACTGGGTGCGCAAAACAGTCGACACAATACGCTCAATTGAAAAGGATGTTCAGCACCCAATCGGCATCCTTATGGACACCCAAGGACCCGCTATCCGAACCGGTGACCTCGATACCAATCTTGATCTCAAAGTTGGTGACACGTTTACCTTCACCGTGCGCGGTCATGTTTCAGAAGAGGAACGCTCTGTCGACACGAACTACGATGATTTGGTAAACGATATCAATGTTGGTGATGTCGTTCTAGTCGACAACGGAGTGATCCATATGATCGTCCGGGATAAAAACGAGAACGAACTCAAGTGTGAAGTCTTAACTCCTGGGAACTTAGGTAGCCGTCGCCATATCAACCTTCCCGGCGTTAAGGTCAATCTTCCCGCTTTGACCGATAAAGACCTAGCCGACATCAAGGTAGGCGTCGAATGCGAAGTTAACTACATCGCCCTTTCCTTCGTTCGTGAAGCAAATGATATCGAAGTTCTCAAGCAAGTGATCCATTCCCTAGGTGCTCATGATCGAATTTCAGTTATCGCAAAAATCGAAGATCAATCTGCAGTTCGCAATATTCGAGAGATCGTAGACGCAACCGATGGCGTTATGGTAGCCCGGGGAGATCTCGGAATCGAAGTTCCGTATGAAGAACTTCCGATTATTCAAAGGAAAATCGTTAAAAAGTGCCTTTCAAGTCGAAAACCCGTCATCGTTGCGACCCACATGCTGGAAAGCATGATTGATAACCCCCTGCCGACGCGGGCAGAAATTACCGATGTGGCAAATGCAGTCTTCGAAGAAGCCGACGCCATCATGTTATCAGGAGAAACTACGGTCGGGAAATACCCTGTTCAATGTGTTGAGGTCATGAATCGCGTCGCCCTGCGGATCGAACGCAGTGGAAATATTCGCTTCCATGAAAATATTTTGCTGAGCGAAGACCGCAATAAAGTTGCGAGTTCTGCTGTCCACCTTGCGGATCAGGTTCACGCGGATGGCATGTTAGTCTTTACACGTTCCGGTCGCAGTGCACGTATTTGTGCCGCTCTTCGGCCAAGATGGTCCTCAATCTTTGCCTTCACTCCGAACGAGGAACTTGCTGGAAGACTTACCTTAAACTATGCGGTGAGGCCAGACGTAATCAAATTCAAGAAAACTCCTGAAGAAAATATTCGGGAGGCAGAAAAAGTTTTACTCGAAAAAGAAATTCTTCCCAAAGGAGCCACCGTTGTGGTTCTTTCAGACATTCTCGTTGATGATAAGGCCTTCTACACGGTCCAATTACGTCATCTGGGACAAGAAGCGTAGACTCATCGCTCTGCTGGCATTCACAATTACCCGGGTTAATTCTTGATCCAACACGGCAAAGCGATAGCATTCCCAACTTTATGAATATAGCTATCGAAGAAGTTTCGGCATGTCGCCGTCGTCTCAGCATCGAAGTGCCTGCCAAAGACGTTGAGCAGGAAAAAAGCAAGGTGCTTGATGAATACCTTAAATATGCTTCTATCAACGGTTTTCGCCCAGGAAAAGCTCCGCGAAAGATGGTAGAGCGCAAATATCGTAAAAATATCGAGTCTGAAATTCGCCGCAGTTTAGTCCCTAAAGCCTTTCGAGAGGCGGTTAAGGAGAAGGAGCTTGATATTGTCAGTGCCCCTAAAGTCGACGACCTGAAATACGAACCTGGCCTTAGTTTGAGCTTTACGACAACCGTCGATCTCGCTCCCGTTTTTGCCTTACCTAATTATAAAGGAATTAAAGTCGCTCAAGGCGAATCAGCAGTAACCGATCAAGAAGTTCTTGATGTCATCAACAACGTTCTTGAGCAGAAATCCGATTATAACACCATTGAAGGAAGACCCGTTCAGGAGAATGACTATGCGGTCATCACGTATGAGGGAACCATTGATGGCAAATCCGTAACTGAATTTACCCCGGAAACACCCAATCTTGGAAAACAAGAAAAGTTCTGGCTCTGGATTAAAGAGGACATCTTCCTTCCAGACTTTGGCAAACAACTAATCGGTGCGAATAAAGGAGATAGTCGCCAAGTCAAAGTCAATTTCCCCGACACGTTCCCTCAAGAACCGCTGCAAGGCAAAGAAGCTATCTACGATGTCAAAGTCGAAGACATTAAAGAAAAAGTTCTTCCTGAGCTAACGGACGAACTTGCTCAAGAGATCGCAAAGATGGATGCCGAAGAACTAAAGAAAGTCGTTCGCGGTAACTTGGAAAACCAAAAGGAAGGCAACGTGCGCAACGAGAGAATTCAAACGATCCTTGAAGAACTCCGTGCTAAGACGAACTTCGAACTACCGGAGTCCAATGTCGAAGAAGAGACACGCAACACAATCTACGACATCATTCGCCAAAACCAGCAGCAGGGAATTCCCGACCACCTTCTTGAGGAGAAAAAGCAAGATATTATGACCAATGCAGAGAAGTCGGCCAAAGACAAAGTCAAAACCAACTTCATCCTCAAAAAGATTGCCGATCAGGAAAAGATTGAGGTTAGCTCCGAGGAAATGGCTCAGGAACTTCAGATGCTTTCGCAACAGTATCAAATCCCACCTGACAAACTATATAAACAACTCGAAGAAAACGGGGCAATCCTCAAGTTACAGGACGATGTTCTCCGCAGGAAAACCTTGGATTTCCTCTTGCAATCCGCTGAGATTGCCTAGTCTAAGCTTTATGGAAACGCCGATTCAAAATAACTACATTATTCCCAACGTCGTAGAAGATACCGGTCGCGGTAAAGTCGAGTGGAATGTCTTTTCCCGACTTCTTAAAGATCGCGTGATCTTCATCGGATCCGCGATTGATGATATGGTGGCCAATGTTGTTATCGCCCAGTTGCTTTATCTACAGATGGAAGATCCAAAAAAGGATATCCACATCTACATTCACTCTCCGGGCGGTTACGTCACCGCAGGAATGGCGA
>JBCCKK010000215.1:0-5932 GCA_039027395.1 Verrucomicrobiota bacterium
AGCAGCGCTCACTGCATTCAGTGTTGGCCTGACAATTGCCATGCAGGCGGCTGAAGAAATGGGCAAACTTGGAGGTTCTGACTATGTGCCCCCACTCGTTTCGATTGTTCTGCTGCGAGAACTCGGTCCCATGTTGATTGCCGTGATTGTTACGGGACGGAGCGGTTCTGCTGTAACTGCCGAATTAGGAACTATGGCAGTCTCTGAAGAAATCGAAGCGTTGACTGCAATGGCTATTAATCCGATTCGTTTTCTGATTATTCCAAGATTCATTGCTATGCTTATCATGCTTCCAGTTCTCGCAGCAGAACAATCGAAACGAGTGGGGGCACATAGTCAGAACCTCCAAGTTTGCCCATTTCTTCAGCCGCCTGCATGGCAATTGTCAGGCCAACACTGAATGCAGTGAGCGCTGCTACCGGAATTGCCTGGACACCGATTCGGATAATCTGGTGAAAGACTTCTTGTAAACTAAATGGCTCTCCTCGGAAAGGGGCTAAAAATAGCCAATAGAGGATATCAACATTGAGCTGAAGGTAGTCTTTCAAGGCAAGGGCCCCGAATTATGACGGATTCAAGCTCGATGCGGCCTCTTCGATCGTTTCCGTAATCGGAAAGACCTCTCCGAGACGGACTAGCTCGAAAACACTGCGAACTCGTTGATTCATCGCTGCCAATGCGATCGAACCTGAATATGCACGGCAGCCTTGGTAATATTCAACAAAAGTGGCCAAGCCCGAAGAATCAATGTAATTGACTTGAGAGAAATCGACAAGAAGCGCACTGCACTTTTCCTGGATCTTAGACTGCAGATAAGTTCGCAACTGGGGAGAATGATGCAAATCGATATCTCCCGTGATATTTAAAACCGTTATGCTGCCCTCTTGTTTCTCTGATAGTTCCATAGCCTTTGATAGCGTTAGCAAGGCAAATCATTAGGACAAGAATAATATTTTAACTCAAAAATCTTCCGATTTCTGGGTTTTACTTGCATCTTCTTCATTGCCAATTCGGCTAAGTATCAGGTAGAAAGGGGTTTATGATTTGGAAAAAGGCTAAAGAAAACGATCGACTCTGTGAGACACTCGCTTGTCTGCACCAAATTCCGCTTTTTTCCTCATTGTCGGTGCGCGAATTGCGTCGGCTCGAACCGATCTTCCACGATCGACGATACGATACGGGTGAAGTCATCTTCGATCAAGGCGAAGAAGGTTTAGGGATGTATGTCGTAGTGAGTGGTAAGGTTAGAATCTTTACGAAAGCCGAATCTCCAGACGGCTCGGAAAAAGAACTAGCACTTCTAGGGACGGGTCAGTTCTTTGGTGAATTAGCTCTACTTGATGGGGAAAAAAGGACGGCTTCCGCGATTGCTGTGGAGCCTTCGCGTTTAGTGGGCTTCTTCCGGCCAGAGTTTTTGAGTGTTCTTGAGACACATGGAAGAGCGGGCACAAAGATCAGCTTACAACTTGCTAAGTTAACGGCATTTCGCTTGCGGCAAACCCTGGAAGGCCCTGCGACTACTAGTTCCATCTAAATAGAGGCCAATACGTTTAGCTTTCGGTTGTTATGGATAGAACGTCGAGCTTTTCTAGCGGGTTGAATCATCCTCTTGTTTGGATCGGTGTGATCGTCGGAACGTTGATTTCTCTCTATGTGATGCATGCCATTTGGTGGCTTTCTCTGCCTCTCGTTTTATCGATTATCATTTGTTACGTTTCGAAGCCGTTTTTACAAGAACTGCGTCGCAGAGGACTCACTCAAGGGCAATCTCTATTTACATACCTTTTAATTGGCAGCTTTCTGATTTTAGTGTGCATTCTGATTGTCCTTCCGTGGGTTGCCTCTCAGATTTATGAGTTGCGAGAGCAGGTTCCTATGTATTGGGAACAAGTTCACGCTTTTCTGGAAAACACGGCGAAAGATCTAGAGAAACGGTTCCCGGGGTTTCGTGAGGCAGGGTTAATGAGTCTTGTGGAACGGCAGCTTGATACTTCCGAGGAAATGTTGGTGAGTAAAATCCTGCCGGATCTCGCTATTTACGTTATATCCTGGATTCCTCCGCTGTTATTGATTCCGTATTTGGCGTTCTTTATTTTAAAGGATGGTGTCCAATTTAAACGACTAATCCTGCGTGGGGTGCCCAATGCTTATTTCGAAAAAGTTCTGCTGTTGTTCCATAACCTAGATACGCAAGTGAAGCAGTATTTTAGAGGTCTCTTTGCCATGACCTTTTTGGATACGATCACTCTTGGCATCGGACTTTACTTAATAGGGATGCCTTTGGGGCTATTTGGAATTGGCCAATCCTTATTCCTGGGCTTGGTCTGCGCTATTCTTGCTTGGGTTCCTTACCTTGGAACAGCCACCGGGTGTTTGATGATGGTTATCGTTTGTTTGAGTCAAGCTCCCGGCAATTGGTTGTTGGTTTTGGCCTCCGTTTGCCTTTTCGTTGCAGTCCGAGTCATTGATGATTTTTTCTATACTCCGATGACAATAGGTAAATCTTTGAGCTCCCACCCGTTGTTGACGGTGCTAATTGTTTTTGCTGCGGGTTATATTGGTGGAGTCATTGGACTCTTACTAGCGATGCCCGTCCTTGGAATTTGGATGGCTTTGGGAGAGGTGTTTGGCCAAGTTTGGATGGATGAACGACTGCGAGCTCGGCATCGGGCAACAAGACAACTCCGCAGGACCCATGCTCAGAAGGGGTTGTTGTAAGCTTTTTGATTTTAGCGGCTACGAAAAAGTCATCGTGATGTTGCTTGAAAGCCAATCAGAAATACGATAGGTTTTCGCCAATGAGTGCCAGCACTAAAGACAAATTAATGGAAGACCTTAAGCAAGTCATTAATGACGCAGAGGCTTTAACCAAAGAAACAGCCGGTGATTTGAGTGGACGCGCAAAAGAAGTTCGCGACAAATTAGCAGTCCGCATCAAAGATGCAAAGGGGCAGATTAGCCAACTTGAATCGGTTGCTAAGGAACGAGCTGCCGAAGGCGTAAAAGAAACTGATCGCGTGATTCGCGAACATCCTTACGAGTCGCTTGGTATTTCGTTTGGTTTGGGAATCTTGGTCGGTGTCCTTCTTAACCGCAAGTAATTCGCAGGCGGTTTTATCATGGGAAGTTTAACGGCTTCGCTTAAGCGATTTTTCGAGTCCTTTTTAAAGGCGGCAGAAACCCGGATTGATCTCTTCTCTTTAGAACTTCAGGAAGAGAAAGTTCGGGCAGTTCAAATTATTTTATGCGCATGCGCTCTCATCTTTTTTGGAGCTGTCTCGCTCATTATGATTCCTCTTGGAATCGTCTTGATGGTGGACCCGCAATATGTTGAGGAAGTGGTTCTTGGATTCGCCATTGCATACCTGCTTTTTGCGATCATTGCCGGGGTTAAACTGCACCATATCTTGTATAAAAGCGAGAAACCGTTTTCTGAAACGATTGCTCAGTTGAAGCGGGACCAAAATCAATTCACCTCCTAATGGATTTAAATCAACTGGATCGAGAAAAGTCGAAACTCATCCTGAAATGCGATGAGGATCGACGCCAGATGGTGTCATCATTCGATGAGTTGGATCATCAGTTAAGTGTTCCCCAACTTGGCATGACGGCAGGGACACTGCTTCTTCCAAAACTTAAGCTCTTAGTTCCCGTGCTCGGCTTTGTGTTGCCATCCCTTTTGCGCCGTTCCAAATCGGAAACAAGAAAAAAGACCATGGGTCTTTTCAAAATGATTGGGCTAGGGATAAGTATCCTACAAAAGACATCCTTGCTTTCTAGGGGGTTAAAAGTTCTGCCCAAACTCTGGCCTCGTTAAATGCGAGCGAGATTTTCCAAAACCTTACACCGTTGCTTTTTCCAGGGTTTCTGATACAACCAGCCGCTTAATTTGTGGCAAAGAAACGACAGAGATGGGTAGTAAAGTTAGGTAGTGGGATATTAACCACTCGTAAGGGGCGTATTGATTTAAGTCAAATTCGCCACCTAGCAGACCAAATTGCGAAGCTTAAGAAGAAAGATGTTGAAATCATTGTTGTTTCTTCAGGAGCGGTAAGTTCCGGGATGACGTTGATGGGATTAGAACAACGTCCTACAAAAACAGAAGCGCTTCAAGCCTGCGCAACGATTGGTCAGCCGGTTTTGATGAAGTCTTATCAAAACGCATTTGCTAAGCATGAGCTATATGTCGCACAGATTCTTTTGACCTACTGGGATTTAGATAGTCGCAAGCTCTATCAAAATACGCAGACGACATTGGAATACCTTTTGGGTTTGGGAAACTGTGTTCCCATTGTCAACGAGAATGATGCGTTGTCTTTCGAGGAGCTAGAGATGCTTAACCGATTTGGTGACAATGATCGACTGTCGGCACACGTAGCTTTGTTAACCAAAGCAGATCAACTGGTGGTTCTCAGCAGTATTGACGGACTATTATCCTGCCCAGATGCGACGGGTGAATTGATTCCTTGGGTTCCAAAGGTGGATTCAGAATTAAAGAAAGTAGCGGGAACGACGCAAAGCCAGAGATCTGTGGGCGGAATGATCTCGAAACTGGATACGGCTGATATGATGATCAAGTCGAGTGTTCCGATGATTTTGGCCAATGGCCGTCGACCTGATGTGTTGTTAGATATCTTTCGAGGTAGAGCGATCGGAACCTTATTTTCTAAAAAGGCACCTGCGAGTGAGAAAGGGCGTAAATGAGTGATTTGAAGAATACGATTTCCGAGCTTTGTCAAAAAGCAAAGGAAGCTTCTCATGCCCTAAGCTTGGCAACATCGGAAACAAAAACCTTATTCTTAGGTAAAATTGCCGAAGGTTTGGAAACATCGAAATCCGAGATTTTCTCTGCGAATCGACGTGATCTGGAAAATGGAAGGTCCCAGGGGCTGTCTCAAGCGATGCTGGATCGCCTAGAGATCAACGAAACTCGAATGGCGAAAATGATCCAAGGGGTTCGCGATGTTGCCGATTTACCGGATCCAGTTGGACAATCGCTTAAGGATTGGGATCTTTATAATGGGATTCATATGCAAAAGATCCGAGTTCCCATAGGCGTTATCGGTATCATTTATGAAAGTCGCCCTAATGTAACGGTTGACGCAGGCGTTTTGTGTTTAAAAACAGGAAATGTTCCTGTCTTGCGCGGTGGCAAAGAGGCATTCCAGAGTAATCAAGCGTTGATCGCTGTCATGCAAGATGCTGCTGAGCAAGTAGGACTGCCTCGCGCCGTAGTTTCGTTTATCCCGACGACCGACCGGGAAGCGATTCCGATCTTTTGTAGCATGGATCAAGCGATCGACCTGATGATTCCAAGAGGGGGATATGGATTGATTGAGACGGTTGTAGAGCACGCTCGGATGCCGGTCATTAAGCACTTTCACGGGGTGTGTCATGTCTATGTGCATGAGCATGCAGATTTAGCAATGGCGGAATCGATTGTTTTGAACGCAAAATGCCAAAGACCTGGAGTCTGCAACGCTCTCGAGACACTTTTAGTGGACTCTCGCATTGCTAAGGCGTTTGTGCCGCAGATTGTTAAGGCACTCAAAGAAAAGGGTGTTGAAGTTCTGGGTGATTCTCGGACTTCAGAGGCATTGGAGGAAACCTTAAATGAGCCCGAGTCTTGGTATATGGAATATCTCGATCGGATCTTAGCGATTCGTCAGGTTGATGATATCAAGGAGGCAGTCCAACACATCAATCATTACGGATCTCGACATACCGACACGATCGTTACCGAAGACGAATCGGTAGCTGAGCAGTTTTTCAGTGCGGTGGATTCCGCTTCTGTATTTTGGAATGTATCGACTCGATTTTCGGACGGAGCGCAATTCGGGTTTGGAGCGGAGATTGGAATTAGCACAGATAAGATCCATGCCAGGGGTCCTATGGGATTAGAAGAATTGACCAGCTATAAATATGTGGGTCG
>JBCCKK010000216.1:0-5877 GCA_039027395.1 Verrucomicrobiota bacterium
ATGCCCTCCGAAACCAAATGAATTATTCATAACCACATTGATTTCTCCATGACGGCTCTCGTTTGCGATATAGTCGAGGTCACACTCCGGATCTTGATTGTCGAGATTGATTGTGGGAGGGACATCCCCCGTCTCTAGGGCTTTCACACAGGCGGCCATTTCCACAGATCCTGCGGCACCTAATAGATGGCCGATCATTGATTTGGTGGAACTAATCCACACTTTATTAGCGTGTTCACCGAAGACGGATTTGATCGCCTTGGTTTCACAAATGTCTCCTTGAGGAGTTGAAGTGCCATGAGCGTTAATGTAATCCATTTCGGACTTATTAATCCCAGAGATCTCAAGTGCACGTTCCATGGCTCGTGCAGCACCTTCACCCTCAGGGGACGGTGAGGTCATGTGGTATGCATCTGCGGTAACACCGTAGCCAACGAGTTCTGCATGAATGGTAGCTCCGCGTTTTTTTGCGTGCTCTAATTCTTCAACAACCATAATGCCGGCACCTTCTCCTAGAACAAAACCGTCACGATCTTTGTCAAATGGGCGAGATGCAGCGGCTGGGTTATCATTACGAGTGCTGATGGCTTTCATCGAGCCAAAACCACCGACACCGAGAGGAACGACGGCGGCTTCACTTCCTCCGGCGATGAATAGCTCAGCTTCACCAAAACGAATCAAGTTGAAGGCTTCACCGATACACATAGTTGAAGTTGCGCATGCGGTAACGATAGCGTAGTTGGGCCCACGGAAGTTGTATTCCATGGATATAAGGCCCGACGCAATATTCGTAATCATCATGGGGATCATGAAGGGAGAGATTCGAGATGGGTTTTTCTCGAGCATCACACGGTGATTGTCTTCCAATGACTTGAGACCACCAATTCCAGACCCCACAAGGACTCCAGAACGATTTGGATCGAAATCAGCATCGGTCAAACCACTTTGGCTCCAAGCTTCCTTGGTCGCCGCGATTGCCATTTGGGTATAGCGGTCGCAACGACGAGCTTCCTTGGGAGAGGCAAAATAAAGTTTTGGGTCGAATTGATGTAATTGACCGGCAAATTGGGTAGAGAATGCAGAGGCATCGAAGAACTCTTCTTCGATGGTTCGAATACCACTTTTGCCTGCAAGGGAGTTTTTCCAGAAATCCTCTACAGAGTTTCCATTGGGGGCGAGAACTCCCATCCCCGTGATTACTACTCGACGTTGACTCATGATAAAAAATAGTTAAGAGCAGATCTCTTAAAAAGACAAGGGCACCCGAGAAATCGGGTGCCCTTGTTAAAAACCGGTAAACTGTCTATTTGTCTTGTTTGTCTTTGATGTAGTTATTTACATCACCTACTGTCAAAAGCTTTTCGGCATCTTCGTCAGGAACTTCAATTCCAAATTGTTCCTCAAAAGCCATAACCAACTCGACCACATCTAGGGAGTCAGCTCCGAGATCTTCAATAAATTTTGCTTCAGGTGTGACCTGTTCCTCATTAACGCTGAGCTGTTCAACGATGATTTCTTTTACTTTTTCTTCAACCGATTTTTCTGACATGCTTACTCCTAATTTGTTGGTTTTTTGTAATTTTGATGGTGTTTATGGTCCTGAGTTGATGGCTTGGCAACTATTTTTTTAAATAAAAAGTCCTCCATCAACAGTAAGGGCCTGTCCGGTAACGTATCCAGCCCCGTCGGAACAAAGGAACGCAGTGAGGTTCGCGACGTCATCTGCATTCCCAAGTCGTTTAAGGGGAATCTGTTCCAGCAAAGTTTTTTTCATTTCCTCGTCGAGCGCATCAGTCATATCGGTTTGGATGAAGCCTGGACATACCGCGTTGCATGTGATGCCTCGAGACGCTAATTCTTTAGCAACCGATTTAGTCATGCCAATGATACCCGCTTTAGCAGAAGCATAGTTTACCTGACCTGCGTTGCCATGTAGTCCAATCACGGAGCTAATATTGATGATGCGTCCCTTACGAGCTTTCATCATAGGACGAGTGACCGCCTTAATCCAATAGAAGGCCCCCGATAAATTGGTTTGGATTACCGAGTTCCAATCATCATCGGACATGCGCATCAGTAGAGTGTCGCGGGTGATACCGGCATTATTTACGAGGATGTCGACCGTCTTAAATTCTTTAATGATGGAATCAACTGCCGCTTGAACTTCTTCGGAAGAGGAAACGTCAACCGCATATCCACGGTATTTCACACCATAGGCTTCGACTTCGCTCGAGATCTGATTGGCGGATTGTTCACTCCGGCTAATTCCAGCGACATGGCAGCCTGCGTTAGCTAATTGTAGTGCGATTGCTTTGCCAATCCCACGACTGGCTCCTGTTACTATAGCAACTTGATCAGTTAATTTCATCATAGAGTGCTTCTAAATCTTCAGCAGTTCCAATGCTGATGCAAGGAACATCTGGAACGGTTTTCTTGCACATTCCAGCAAGAATTTTATTAGGACCGAGTTCAATAAATTGTTCGACACCATCTTGAACCATGTTCTCGAGACAACTTTGCCAACGGACGCTACCGGTTACCTGCTTAAGGAGGGTTGTTCGGATATCGGTAGCCTGCTTAGCTGGTAAGGCATTCACATTACTATATACGGGAAAATCGTTGTCGGTTAGCTCGCATGCATCAAGGAAGGATTTAAGTCCTTCTTGAGCAGAATGCATCAGCGTTGAGTGATAGGCTCCTGCGACGTTTAGTTCCATCGCCCGACGGATCCCCATTTCCTTTCCCTTTTTGGCTGCTTCCGGAATTCTTGCCTTTTTTCCGGAAAGTACAATTTGACCGGGGCTATTGTAGTTGGCGACCTGAAGGTCGGTTGCATCTGCAAGTTCTTGAGCTTGTTCGGGGCTTGCCCCAATGAGGGCAAGCATTCCACCGTCACTTGCTTCACAGGCTTCTTGCATGAGCCGACCTCGTTCGTGAACGAGTTTTAGGCCAGATTCAAACGAAAAGTGTTCTGCCGCAGCATGTGCTGTAAATTCTCCAAGTGAGAGTCCAGCATAGGCAACGGGTTTAAGCTCTGGATTCCGTTTTTTGAGAAGGGTCCATAATGCCAATCCGTGCACGTACAATGCGGGCTGACAATAGCTGGTTTGAGTAAGTGTTTCGTTTGGGCCTTCATAGCAAATCGCTTTGAAATTGTTGCCCAGAAGTTTGTCTGCTTGGTCGAAGAGTTCTGCGGCATCCTTCGATGATTCTGCGAGGTCTTTCCCCATACCTACATATTGAGCTCCCTGCCCAGCGAAAATGAGTGCCGTCTGTTTCATAAATGTGACTAGGTAAAAAGAGAGATTCTAAAAGACATTGTCAAGCGGATAGATTTGAACGATTGCTTGGCAAGCTCAAGCCCTCGGGAAGTAGATTCCTAGAAGTCTTTTCGAGCTTTTTGGCCGAATGGGGTATTGGCGTAGGGCCAATCTGCCGAGAGAAGGTGATCTAAAGAACGCTGCGCTTCCTTTTCTTTCCCTTGTTTCTTGCGCAGTTTCACATCGAGATAAAGTGCTTCTGCTGCGATGTTTGGAACTGCGGGGCCAAAGAGTGCTTCGGCTTTGTTGTAGTAGTTACTTGCGAGATCGTAGATATCTGTTTCGCCCTTTTCGGATTTTGTTTCCGGAGTGGTGATTCCCTTATCCCCCATTTGAATAAGACTATCTGCTAGAAGAATCATCGACTTTGCTTTAATCGCGTTCGTATTTGCCTTGGTGCTCTTAATGATATCCTTGAGGGCATCGATAACCTTTTGGTAGTTCCCTTGTTCAAAGTCTGCAACAGCCCCTCCATATTGAGCATCGAGCAGTTTGGGAGACCATGGAAATTTTTCTTTGAGTTCCGCAAAGTATTTCTGCGCTTGCGAAGAATCTCCTTTTCCTTGGTAAGCAGCACCGAGGCCATAAGCAATCGCCGCTAGGGCGTGTTTTTGCTTTTCAGTAACAAAACTTTGAAGTTTTTTGTAGGTATCAATAGCTTTGTCCCACCGTTGATTTTCTAACAGTAGGGTTCCAAATCGATCGTACTCCAGCCAGGGAATGTTTTCAGGATTAGCAATACCTGAAAATGCCTGTTCGTAGATACTGAGGGCTTGGCTAGATTGACCGACTTGATTGAGTAGGCCTGCCTGAGCGATCATCACTTGAAGCTTCGAGCTTTCGTCATTTACCTCTCCAGCCAACTGACTGAGTTCGGTAACCGCATCGTTTGTTTTTTGAATTTTGTTTCCGATCTTGATGAGTTTGAGATCGGTCAGTTTCTTAAGCGCCTGACCTTGGGCTTTACTATTCGGATACTTAAGAATCGCCTCACGCAAGAGCTTTTCCGATTCATCCACATACTGCTTCCACTGCGATTGCTGGGTTGCATCTAACTGAGGATAGTTTCCCAGTTTCGATGCTAGTTTCTGTTTGATTAGAGCGGCACTTACCGTAGCGAAGCCTGCAAAAGGAGTGAATTTTTGCTTATCAGCTGAATCCGGGAGGGTGCTAAATTTTTCGGCAAAGTTTAAATAGGTCTCGGCAGCGCCCTCAAGATCCCTCCGCTCTTTTTCCTGCATCTTTGCTCGGTCGTAGAGGGAAGCAAGAGCCCGAGCCGACGTTGGAAATTTTGCGATCAGAGCATCCTGAATTTCTACCATCTTTTCAAAATCGTCTTTCTTGTAGCTGCGCCATAACTGACCATAGGCGGCTTGGGCTAACGAATCAGTTCCGTAGGTATCAATGATTTTCTGGAATTGACTACGAGCTTCCTCAAGATTCCCTTGTTTTTGCAAGAGCGTAGCGATCCGGTAGGAGGCCTTGGATGCGTTCGGGGAGTCCGGGAATTCTTCAGCAAACGCTTTGAATGCGGTGATGGCTTGTTCCGTGTTTCCACGTTCAGATTCAAAATTAGCTACCAGAAACGAAGATTCTTGCCTGATTGCCGGGGTTTTAGAGTTTGTCGCGAGATCACCGAGAAGTTTCAATGCTTCTTCGATTTTTCCTGCTTGATCAGGGTTTGCTTTTCCCTGCTGGTAAAGAGAGATCGCCAAAATTCGCTTGGTATCTTCGATGACGAGCGGATCCACTTTGAGTTTACCGCTTTCGGCATCCCTGATGAAATCTCGAAAACTTTGGATGGCTTCATCTCCACGCCCTAACCCCATGAGCGCTTCCGCTTTTTTCTTGGGAATCTGAGCAGAGGCAGGGCTTTCAGGGAAATCCCGAAGACTTTCATCAAATGCTGTAATAGCTTCTTCGTAGCGTTGTTGCTGCAGCAACGCATTTCCGATGAGGAACTTAACGCTTTGGGCCATGGGGTCTTTTGGATATTTAGAGCGGAAGTCCGAAAAGTTTTTTGCCGCTTTCTCTGCAAGCCCCTGAGCGGCTTGAGAAATGATGATTTGAACTTCCAATCGCTTCTTCTGCTCCTCCTCAGCAAACTTCATGGCATGGCGGAACACGATTCGAGCTTTGTTGTATTCGCGAGTTTGCAGATAGACTTCACCGATCTTGATCAATGCTTCCTTGGCGAGCTCTGGATTGTTTTCAACCGCGTTAAGCTTTTGCTCTTCACGTTTTAACGTTCGCTGAAGGGCTCCCACTCGAGTGGCATTGCCCGCCTCTGAAATTTGGCGACGAATTCGCTCCAAACGAGATTTCTGCGATTCGATGAGGCTTTCTTTGCTTTTAAGCTGCCGGTAAGCGTCGATAGCTTGATCAAATTTTTTGTCGGCAAAGTCCAGGTTGGCTAACTGAAAGGCCGCTTCATTCGCAATGACAAGATTGTCGCTTTTAATGAGTCGTTGTTAGGTTTTTACGGCCCCGTAGGGAAAAACCAGAGCGAAAAAATTTTTTTATTAAAAAAAAAGCGTTCCAGCCGGGTTTGTTTTGG
>JBCCKK010000217.1:0-5865 GCA_039027395.1 Verrucomicrobiota bacterium
ATAAAAGAATGAGGCACCAAATCTGTTTCATAACTCGATTGTTATCCTATAAATTCAACATCAACCTGGGGAATCAAGCCAGCTTCGTATCCTCGCTTGAGAAACTCTTGGACCGCAGCACGCCCTCGCTCGCCATAGTCAACCGTCAGATCGTTAACATACATTCCGATAAATTTATCGGCCTTGGCTTCGTCTAGGCCGCGCCCTAATGGCAACGCGTGCAGCACGGCAGCTTTTCTGTGTTGCAGGCCATGCTCAATACTTTCTTTCAAGATAGAAGCAATCTCCTGCTTCTGTTCATGTGAAAATGATCGACGAATGACATTACCTCCAAGCGGAAGAGGTAACTCACCTGTTTCCTCAAACCACCACTCACCGAGGTCACGAGATAAAACAAGGCCCTGATCTTTCCATGTAAGCTGCCCCTCGTGGATCAGTAGCCCTACCTCCGCCTCACCAGATTCAATCGCTTCAAAAATTTCATCAAAAGGGACAACTACCAAATTCAGCTCTTCCCCTTTACAACCTAGGTATAATTGAAGTGTTAGATAGGCACTCGTCAATTTTCCTGGGATCGCAATTTTGCGAACCTTAAGCTCATCTCTCGAATAAACCTGTTTTCCTACCAACATCGGCCCGTAGTTATCTCCCATACTCGCCCCACTTGCCAACAGAGAATACTTATCTGTTAAGTGTGCGTATGCATGAATAGAAACTGCTGTTATATCGAGCTCTTCGCGATGTGCTCGTTCATTCAGAGTTTGGATGTCTTGCAGAATGTGCTCAAATTGATACTGCGCTGTATCAATTTTGTTTTCAGCCAATGCATAAAACATAAAGGCGTCATCAGGATCGGGACTGTGTCCAAGGGAGAGTTGCATGGGTAACGTTTCTAATCGTTTAAAAAGATTAAGCAGTCGAATAGCAATCAGGCCTACTCGTAATCGGACGCCTCAATTGACATGGGCTCGCGCTTGGCAAGAAGGTTTGCCTGATCGACAACAGAGCCCTTTTCCATATCGAAACGATAGGCATTGCAGTTGGGACATACAGCTACCTTGCGCGTAACAATCGAACCACAGCACTCACATACTTTATAACGGCCCGGCTGGGATAGAATTTTTTCCGCAGCTGCTTTTCTCGAATCAATACTCATTTGATTTCAGTATAGATCGCCCTGTCAAAAGAGCAAAAGGCTTTTTCCCTAACCCTACCTTTAATAAGGCTCCCCGAAGTAGTAAGCCACCCCCTTGCCTACATCATAATGAACCACGTATCCCGGACAAAAATCGATGATAAAATTGGGGTCCACGGACTTAAGAGGAGAAGACAGTGCTTTAACCACTTGATTTGCCCGCTCGGTATCGTTTTTGCTCACCGTCAAACAGAACGCATTCCGAGTTTCCGTCACCTCATCAATGTTAACCTGTCTTGGCTCAGCAGATGAACAAAAACCGAGGAGGGCATCATGAAGCGATGTCAGAAGCCCAAGTCGCACCGATTCGCGCAACCAGATAAACATATCGTAACCCAGTGGCATATCGAGCTCCTTATCGTCGCGCTTCTTCTGGGCCCAACCCTTAACTCCTTTGCGCTCTGAAATAAGATCAGCATAGCCACCTTTAACTCGTTTTGCCTTAAGCTCTTTCCGTTTTTGATTTTGCTTAAGCATATTCAAAAACTCTTTAGCATTTCGCTGTGGATCAAACCCCGTTATCAATTCTGGAGGCATCTCTTCCCAGCCGAGGAATGTTACAAGATTCTCTACCTTGCCTGCCTGCTCCAGCATCTCATCAGCCGTTCGCTGCAATAACGAGGAGTTGATCGGTATCCGATATGGCACCAAACTAATATACTTGGTTAGTTTCATGATTCAGAGCGTCTTTAAAATACAGCGAATAAACGGGCGGAGAACAAGCGCAAACACATCGGTATCTTTACTCAACCCGATTCTTCTTTATGCTAATCAACCTCATTGATGTCGTCAAAGTCACCAAAAATAGCCGAACTTATCCGGAACTGTCAGGGTAATGCCCTTCCGGCCCATTTTTTATGTTATTTTAAGTGCTTTAACAATCAGGACTACTATGAAGCTCATGATGTTTTGGAAGAACTCTGGCTCGCAGACGGTAAAACAGGGGCGAACTACGCATTTTACAAAGGACTCATCCAAGGTGCAGGAGCCTTCGTTCATCTCAAACTGAACTATGAATTCCCAGATCATCATGTGCACGGCAACCGCCTCAACCCCGCTGCTCGACTTTTCAGAAGGGCATTAGAAAACACAGAGAACTACAAACCAAAACATATGGATTTGGATATCTCTCACTTCCAGAACGTTTGTCGATACTACCTAACCCAACTGGAAACATCAGATTACATGCAAAATCCATGGGATCCGAAAAATCCACCGCAACTCGAGTTAGGCTAGTTCTTAGATGAATCGATCCGAACTGTGAGCTGGTGATTCGAATAATCACCCTTTGCAGGGGGCTGGTATTCGTTAAAGCCATTACGGACAATAAACCCTGGCTCCCAGCGTGCTTCTGCAGAAGGAATCCCCCCTTTCTTCGCTTCACTTTCCGACCGATATAGAAGGACTGAAACATGGTGGTGTGGTCGGGTTTCATTAATGAGCTGCTTGCTCACGAGCTCAAATTCGCTCCTATCCAAATTCTTCGGAGATGTAATCGAATAGTAATACATCACGATTCCACCGACTTCCACATCTCGCGCCTTATCGACAGTTACATATTCAGGAATCGTTTCTTCAGAGAGATCCCAAACCTCAATAGGCGAAGAACTGCAATTGACCAAACCAGCCCCCAACACTGGCAACGATAGATAGGCAAAAAATCGGTTCAGGGTTTTCATCAAAAATAGATCAAGCAGCTCTCCGCCGTTTTACCGCGTGAGCTAGCTTCTCGAGGATCGGAATCGTATTCTCCAACGAAATACACGCGTCTGTGATACTTTTACCATATACCGCATTCTCTGAATCATACGTTTGATTTCCTTCTACCAAATGACTTTCCAACATCACACCGGCAATGGTCTTGTTTCCTTGCCCAATCTGATCGGCAAGATAATCAGCCACGTCAACTTGTTTGGTGAAATCTTTTTTACTGTTACCGTGACTACAATCGATCATCAAGCGAGACGGACATGCGTGTTCTTCCAACAGCTCGACCGTTCGATTCAAGTGTTCAACCTCATAGTTCGGTCCGGAATTCACTCCTCCCCGCATAATAACGTGGCAGTCTGAGTTTCCCTTGGTTTCAAAAATGGCGGCAACTCCTTGTTTGGTTACTGAATTAAACCAATGAGGATTTGCCGCAGAACGAACGGCATCCACCGCAATACTTACACTTCCTCCCGTTCCATTTTTAAAACCAACGGGCATTGACAGTCCAGATGCCAACTCCCGATGCACTTGACTCTCTGTTGTCCGGGCACCAATCGCCGCCCAGGCAACCAGATCTGCAATGAACTGAGGCGTAATCGTATCCAAAAATTCAGTTCCACAGGGAATCCCCAATTCCGAAACATCCAGCAAAAGGCGGCGAGCCATGCGCAGTCCCTTGTTAATCTGGAAACTGTTGTCGATAAAAGGATCATTAATCAACCCCTTCCAACCGACAACCGTCCGCGGCTTCTCGAAATACACCCGCATCACCACCAGAAGATCATCACTCAACCGTTCGATATGCGGCCTCAGCTTTTCGGCATATTCTACAGCAGCTTTCGTGTCGTGAACCGAGCAAGGCCCAACGATAACGACGAGCCGATTACTTGCCCCCCGAAAGACTTCGGCAATTTCACGCCTCGACTGACCAACGACTTGTTCTGCTCGATCCGAAAGCGGAATATCTTCTAATAATATCGCTGGAGGTAATAAAGGCCTTAGATCTCCAATCCTAGTGTCATCAATCCCTGTATGCATCATCTTCCTGGTAGCACCGCCTCATAACAAAGTAAACCCGCATTAATTTCGGCAACCTTCTCTGCCCGTAAAAGCCGATAAACTATCTCGAAAGCCAAGTCAAAGGAGGCTCCTGCTGAAATGCCAGTAACTAATCGAGCAGTGCGTTGGGCTGGATGCGAGTTTTACGACTCGCTGTAAGTAATCCTGGCTCTAGCCCGGTAGTCACGACGTGAAAACCAGCTCGTCGTAAAACATCGACAGGAATCATCGACTCCATCTCCTCACTTCCCCGAGCCAAGGGAACGAGTATTGAAATTAAAGAATCATTCGTCTTACCCATCGCTCAAGGTTCTACAAAATTCTAAAATCGACTCTAGTTGCGAACGATCCATACAAGGGGTATCTGTTCTCGAAACAGGGCAATCGGGTAAAGGAATCAGACTTCGACAACCTCCATATTCTTCGAGGTCAGGCAAGATCCACTCTCGTTCTAAACGATAAACCCGAACGACAATTACCCAAAGTCCTTGATCTCCTTGGGTTTCAAATCGTTTTCGAACGGGGCTTTCTTTAAAGACATGTAAGGGACTCAGTTGCTTAACGACATCCCAGTCCTCGAAACGGAAGACTTCTCGAACATTTGCCCAACTTCGAATACTCCACTTAGATGCCGGCACGTATTCTTCTGGTGTCTGCCAATGAACTAAATCCGTTTGCGCGTGAAAATCCGTCGGCATCAAATAAAAAGACCGAGGGAGATCCTCAAACCACCGGGAAGAATCATGGATGCCACCAGCTTTTAGTAAAATTGACTGATGACCGTATTCAAGGGCTCGGCAAATCACATCCCACTCCTTGAGCCCATAGACGGCACCCGAATCAGCCATCACGTTTTGGATTACCAAAAACAAGGCGATGATTTTTGGTGAAATAGGCGACTCCTGAATAGACCGTCAACGCCACGGTTATCCAGAGCAGCGGATTCAAAAGTGATGCAATCAATTTTTCGGTATCGTTAGGAAACAGCTCAAGATCCGTAAGCGAAAGGATCAATAATCCGACACAAACCGTTACCATTTGCGAAATTGTTTTATGCTTTCCTGCTTTTTCCGCAGCCAAAATAACCCCTTTTGCTGCAGCCAAAGTGCGCAACCCCGTTATCAAAAACTCGCGGGAAATTATAATTGCTACAACCCAGAGCGGTGACAACTCTTCGCGAACCAAAGCGATGTAAGCAACACTTACCAGAATCTTATCTGCTAGAGGATCGAGAAGTTTTCCCAAATCCGTAATTAAGTTCCATTTTCTAGCGAGATACCCATCTAACCAATCCGTAATTGCTGCCAAAACAAATACTGCAAATGCTAAGGTTCCACGCCAACTTCCATCAAATTCTAACAAGACAACAAAGACACCACAAAGAAGCAAGCGCCCTACAGTCAGCTGATTCGGAAGATTCATCAGACTCTAGTTTGTCGCAGGAAGTTCAACGCGCTGCACTCCGGATCGCTCATATTTCCCGAAGTTCGTTTGATTGAAAATAATATTCACGGCAGCTGCCTCGCGCAGTAAGACGATAAATTTTTCGCCGGTCCAAGGTGAAAAAGCAATAGAAGGAACTTCCTGCCCCGCAGGCAAAATATCTTCGTAGAGAATCACTTCCTCCCCATTCCGGATCGCAATGACCCGAGCGTAGCGACTCGCTTCATCCGTATTCGGATCGGCCAAAAGCCTGAGCTCATTCGTGCGCTGAACGACTGGGGCCACCGGAACAGCCGTTGGCGCCACAGGGACGGCAGCGGGAACACCAGGTGACACTTGAGGAGCTGCGGGCCTTGCAGGAACCGCCACAGGAGCTGGTTTGGGTGGCGTAGCCTTAGGAGTTTTCACGGGCTCTGGCTTTGAAGGTTGCGCTGCAGGGGCTGGTGTTTCAATTGTAG
>JBCCKK010000218.1:0-5846 GCA_039027395.1 Verrucomicrobiota bacterium
ACCTATTAAAAAAGATCGGATATAAGCAAGAGAATATAAGTATCGTAGCCAATGGGTTGGAAGTGTTGAAACATCTCAAATCCTCTCCAAGTTTGCCGGACCTTATTTTGATGGATGTCAATATGCCAGAGATGGATGGCATGGAAGCGACTAAACAAATTCAGGAAATGTATCCTGACCATCGTCGCCCTAAAATTATTGCTCTTACAGCCAATGCGCTTTCGGGGGATCGAGAACGGTTCTTGGGAATGGGAATGGATGGCTATCTTAGTAAGCCCCTCCAACAAGATAAGCTATTTGCTGCCTTGAATCCGGTGGAAGCATTAAAGCTGAATGGCAGCGTTGACAATGATTCGAATGATACTGATGAACTGATTGACTGGGATCAGTTAGATATGATTTCGGATGACTTCTGTCCTGAGTTTAGTGCCATGTATGATGACTTTGTGCAAAGTATTTCCAAACAGCTGGAACAGCTGTACGCAGAGATTCGGAGTAAAAGTCCAGAAAATGCTAAGAACTTGGCACATCAGATTAAAGGCGTCGCATCCTCCTATGGATTTAGCTCGTTTAGTCTGCAACTCAGGGAAATCGAACTCGATCCGATGGAGAAGGTTAGTAATTCAAAACCGGAGTTAGAGGCTAGGTTGAGGGACTTGTGGATGGCCTCATGCCGTGAGGTCGAGGAGCAACGGGCATCCTAAAACGGGTTTGCTCCCATTATAGGATTCTCATATTATTTTGAGGAGTTCTTCGGGCTGTAGCGCAGTTTGGTAGCGCGCGTCGTTCGGGACGACGAGGTCCCGGGTTCAAATCCCGGCTGCCCGACCAGACTCTGTCTGGACTATGTGCCTGTTGAATGTCTCTTTCTTGAATTTAGGAAATATTTCCACAATTGTGTGCGTTGGACAAAAAAGCTAAGACTTAGAATTATGCCTCGACCACATACAAGCTCCTTTCCTTGGACTGATTCAACAAGAAACTTTAAAGTTTTTGCAACCAACTCTTACACAAATCACACGGAAATGTTCCAAGTCTATTTTGAGCTGACGCTCCATCATTCACGTTTTCAGGCACGGAATCACGGAGCTGTAAGATGTAGTTGGAAAAACCGAATTATTTTTCAGTGCGCCATTGTTCCTCATAACCCTAGTCGAGTTCGAAAAACTTATCATCACCTCATTTTTGAAAACCATGATGGATCCAGTCGATATGGTCTGCACGACTCATGCCCAAGAAACCATCCAGGAATTCAATTACAATTGTCAGCGGTTTGGAACAAATATGATGAGAAACTGCGTAAAGCTGATTCATGGCACAGGGAGTATGTGCATAAGGGAATACGTGAAAAGATTGATTCTCAATTCAATAAATTTGAGTGGACTTCTTGGCCTTAAAGCACGTTGGGCCCTTTCTGTTTTTTTACTTAAATAGTAGATAAGGATCTATCCATGAAAAAGCTTGTGGCATTTACTGGCTCAGGGATTAGTGCGCCGAGTGGGATTAAGACGTTTCGAGATCATGGGGGGCTTTGGGACCATTATCGAATTGAAGATGTTGCGACACCTGAAGCCTGGGAACGAAATCCTCAGGTGGTTTTGGATTTCTATAATTTAAGGCGAGAGCAATTGGCAGAGGTGGAGCCAAATGCGGGACATCAGGCGTTGGTGGATTTAGAGGATCGCTTTGAGGTCGTGGTGATCACTCAAAACGTTGACGATTTGCACGAAAGAGCCGGTTCAAAACGCGTCCTCCACTTGCATGGAGAGCTGAGAAAAGTGCGAAGTGTGCTGGATGAAACCTTCATTCAAGATATTGGAACACGATCGATTGCTTTAGGCGATTGCTGTCCAAATGGTGGTCAATTAAGACCGCATATTGTTTGGTTTGGTGAATGGGTGCATCAAATGGAAGTGGCAGAAGCTGAATGTAGAGGAGCTGATGTATTCATGGTGGTTGGCACATCGTTGTCTGTCTTTCCTGCGGCAAGTCTAGCGAGCACGGCACCTTCATCAGCCGAGAAATTCTACATTGATCCCAGCGAGGATGCTTTGCCTCCTGGTTTTGAGTGGATTGCTAAGTCCGCAGAGATGGGAGTTCCAGAGCTTACGAAACTGCTTTTAGACTGAATCGTTAAGAATCGAATCGATCACCATTTCTGGGCTTTTTGCTTGAAGAATCGGCCTACCAATGACGACATGGGTTGCTCCGTTTTGGATGGCCTTTTCTGGGGTGGTGACTCGTGATTGGTCTCCTTGGTCAGATCCAGCGGGGCGGACACCCGGAGTTACGAGGGCTTTGATATCTGGTAAGTGTTCTGTCAGTGCGGAGGCTTCTAAGGGGGAGCAAACAAATCCTTTGAGGCCTGCTTTCGAGGACATCTGGGCGAGATGAATTGCTTGCTCCGAAGCGGAGCGTTGATAGCCGAGGGTTTCCATGTTTTTGTTATCTAGGGAGGTGAGGACGGTAACACCGAGAAGTTGAATTGAAGTGTTCTCGGGAAGTGCTTCTTGGGCCGCCGCGATCATTTCAACACCACCTTGAGTGTGAATGGTTAAAAATTTGATATTAAGAGGTGAAAGGGATCTAACAGCGGAAGCAACGGTGTTCGGGATGTCGTGGAGTTTGAGATCGAGAAAAATGGGGGTCTCGCCTTTAGCTGCTTGGCGGATCAACTCGGGACCGTGAGCACAGAAGAGCTGAAGACCAATTTTAAAACACCCTACTCGGTTCTGCAGGCGATTCATCCACATGAGGGCTTCGGTGGCGCTGGGAACATCGAGAGCGAGAATAAGTTGGTCTTTACGCATTGCCGGAGAAGATAAGGAGAAAAAGGCAAAAGGCAAAAGGCAAAAGGCAGAAGGCAAAAGGCAAAAGGCAAAAGGCAAAAGGCAAAAGGCAAAAGGCAGAAGGCAGAAGGCAGAAGGCAGAAGGCAGAAGGCAGAAAACGGAAAGCTTGGGATTTTGTGAGATCAGGTTTATACACACTTCGGTGAAATTACAGAGTCCGGCGAAGATTAATTTGTTTCTTAAAATTCTAGGTAAACGTCCCGATGGATTTCATGAGCTAAAGACGCTGATGTGCCCGATAGATCTTTGTGATGAGATAGCTTTTGAACTTTGTGACTCTGAGATAGAAATTGAGGTTGAAGGAGCAGACTTATCAGCAGGGCCCGATAACCTTGCCTATCGGGCTGCAGATCTACTGAGGAGCCATGCTCGCATCATTCGTGGTGTTCGTATAAAGATTCACAAGCGAATTCCATTGGGTGGAGGTTTGGCGGGAGGGAGTAGCAATGCGGCCATGGTTTTGCGTGGTTGTAATGAACTTTGGGATACAGGCTTAAGTAAGGAGGAGCTCCATGGACTAGCGGCTCAGTTAGGGAGCGATGTGAATCTTTTTATTGAGGACGGGCCATGCTTGTGTCGTGGGCGGGGTGAGTTGGTCGAGCCGGTAACGATTGAGGGGGCGTATCACGTCTTGCTTGTGAACCCAGGATTTGGGGTTTCTACTCCTGAGACATTTAAATACTTTGCTAAATTGTCAGAGGGGCAAAAGAAAGGAACTCTCGGAGAGGGTGTCTATCGATATCAGAATTCTTCTAAAATACCTTTTGAGTTTCGCCTTTGTAATGACTTGGAGCGGGCTGTTTTTCCGAAACATTTATGGATAACTGAGGCAAAACGCTGGTTAGCCGGCCAAGAGGAGACGCTAGATAGTCTAATGAGTGGAAGCGGGGCCACGCTCTTCGCATTGACGAATGATCCGGATAAAGCTAATTCCTTACAAAAGAAGGCAGTTGAATATTTTGGAGAGGAAACCATGATAATTCAGGCTCAGTTATTGCGCTAGTGTTCATAGATCCATGTTGAACTTAATCGAGATTGTTAAGAATGAGTGTATTTCCGCCAGGAACTGCATGCTTTCGCTGTATAACGAGCAAGGAGACTCTGGATTTCTCTACTTTAAAGAGGCGCAGTTAATCGAAGTAAATGCGGGAAAGCTTTGGGGTAAGGAAGCGTTGGCGAAAATTGTCGGATGGATGCTTTCCTCGTATACCATCACCGAACTTCCCCGTGGAATTAAGCGGACCATCTGGGAGCCGTTAGATCAAATTTTTGCGGAACTCGTTGGTCAGGACTCAGCCTCGAGCATTGGAGAGGTTATTGGTAAGCTGCAGATGGATGATTTGGAGGAGTCTGCACCCATTGCTCCTGCTTTGCATGACCCACTCGCGCCATTGGTTAAGTCACTTGAGCAACTTCCTGGGTTTTTGGCCGTTTTCAAAGAGGTGGGAAATGAAATTCGCCCATTAGCCGGCACCATGCCGAGTAAGTCGCTATCGACGGATTGGTTTCCTCAGTTTACCGAGCGTTCGCGCCATTTGGGAGAGGGGTTGGGTGCGGGGATGCTTCGGGAATGGTTTATTGAGGTAGACGAATGTCGAATTTGGTATGTGCCTGCGGGGGAGAGTAATATTATTATTTTCTCTTCGGTTGATGGCATGGTCGAAGACTTTGAACAAGGATTTAGGGTGTTGCTGCCATGAAGGAAATTCCCGCCCTTACTCGTTTAATGGACTTGGAAGAAGTTGCTGCAGTTTTTGCCTACAGCGACGAACAGAAGCTCTTAGGAGCTGCGGTTCCGGATCACTACACTGAGCCTTTGCTTGAGCAACTCGTGATGCGTATCGAGCAGGTTCTGACCTTGACTCGAAAGGCACAGATCGAAGCAAAGGAAGTCCAATTTGTATTTGAAGGACTCACGCTGTTTATCAAGGGCTATGGAATCGGGCACTGTTTGGCGATTTTCATAGCATCCGGAACGGACATTTCTCTCCTAAGGCAGCCGATTAACCTTGCCGTTGTTAATTTGGACTCCGCTTCGCATCGCCGGGTGGAAGCAGATACTTCTTTGGGTAATACGGACCTAATTAACGCGGCACATCGTGCCGAATTAGAGCTCATTCAGACGAATACAGACACACTCGCGGAAGATGAGCGTTTTAATAAGTTGGCCATTGTCGCTGATTTTTTCTTGGGGCCTGTCGGCAAGGAAATCCTAGAGTACGGGGTTCGAGAGCATAAAATTAATCTGCCGTTTCGAACAAAAGCCGAAATGGTTCGAGTGGTGGATTCTGCTTCAAAGTTAATTTCTAATGTGGATTACAAAAAGATGTTTTTGGATGAATCTGCCGAACTTATTGAGCGTCTAGAAATTGGTTTAGCACCCGATATGACATCCGAAGAACCTGTAGAAGAATGAGATTTTTGTTTTTGCGAAACGCGAGTTGGATAAGTTCCTGCCTTTTAGGGGCAGTTTTAGCCACTCAAACCACGGCTCAAGAAACTTCGTTTTCAGATTTAGTAATTCAAGGCTATGAATTTGAAAGTCAGAGCAACTATCAGGCTGCTATAGAACAATATACCCAAGCTTTATTAATAAAGGATGAATCAGTGACCGTGCTCATACGGAGAGCTTATTCCTTAGTCCAGACCGGTGAGTTCGAAAAAGCGGGCGAGGATTTGAAGGCAGCGACCTATGCAACGCCTGTAACCATGTCGGATTACACGTCGTTAGCATGGTTGAAAGCAACCTGTCCTTTCAAGGTAATCCGAGACGGGGTGGTAGCTGTTGCCTATGGACGCAAAGCACTTAAAGAACGCGAGTCGGCAGAGACATTTGATATTCTCGGAGCTGCATATGCCGAGATGAATGATTTCCAGCGGGCCCGTAATATGGTTCTCGAAGGAATAAAGCGATTTCCAGATTCAAAGCGCATTCCTGCCATGCGTGAGCGCTTGGTTCTGTATAAACAAAAAGAGCCATTTCGAGAGTCTTGGCT
>JBCCKK010000219.1:0-5844 GCA_039027395.1 Verrucomicrobiota bacterium
ATAATTATACAACCGGAGCAGAACTGAGCCTTAGGAGGCGCAAGTTTAAGCTAGATCCTCAAAATATCTATCTTGTTCCACCTGATACGCCGTGCATGGCTTCTTTTAGAAAGCCTTTTTTGCATTTTTATCTTCACTTTATTGCTCCGCCTATTTTAACAGACTGGCGTCGTGATATTGTCAGAATATCTCGAACACGCCGACTTCTAAGTCTTATCGATTCTTTGGTTAAGGCGATAAAGCTGGAAGGAGGGTTTCACCCGGTCGATTTCTCGAAAATGATGCTTCTTGTCATCGAAAACCTTGAACACGTTCCCTATGAGGTATTTGAATTTCACAGGCAAGATAAGCGTGTCAGTCAACTAGTAGATTGGATGCGCAATACGACATCAAAAAAGATTTCTAATCAGGCATTAGCTGGGATGGTGGCAATGAACCCCAATGCCTTTATTCGCCTGTTCAAGGAGCAGGTCGGAGCGACACCTCAAGAATTTTTTTTGAAAATAAAGATTGAAGAAGCGTGCCGATTATTGCACCACACGCGTATGAGTATTGACGAAATTGCAGAGTCGCTTGGGTTTTGTGATCGATATCATTTTTCCCGAGTTTTTAAGAAATTTAGATCTGTAGGCCCTGCAACTTTCAGGAAAACGGGATGTTTTTGGGAGGATAGCTTTTCTTGAGATCTCGACTCGTTCTACGGAAACTCTACTTCTATGATAACACCATGAAATTGGCACATATTTGTTTGAGAGTTGAAGATATTGATCGTATGGAGAGTTTTCTTTGTGCGGACCTTGGATTTGAGCATTGTTTTGATTTTACGAAAGACGGTGGGCGCGTCGGCTATTATTTGACCATTGGGAATAACGAGTTTATTGAGGTCTTTCGGGTGGGAAGCGAAGACGAAGTTAAACCTGGGATGATCGATCATTTTTGCTTGGAATGCGACGATATTGAAAAAGTGCATATTGAAATTTCGCAGAAGACATGGCCGATTACATCGATCAAGAAAGGGTGTGACCAAAGTTTTCAATTTTGGGTGACAGGGCCAGAAGGATTGCGTGTCGAGTTCCACCAATACACGAAAGAAAGTTCTCAACAGACGAAGAGATCCGTTGAGGTGGATTGGTAATGGGAAATACAGACTATACAGCGGCTAGCGACTTGGATTCATCAAGATCCAACCAAGCGACTTCTTCTTCAGACAATTCAACATTAAGTCCCGGCATTGACGTGACGGTCTCGGAAATTTGCCGAGGTCCGAAGAGAGCAAATGTTGGGAACTTCTGATGTAAAACAAAGGCTAAAGCTATATTGATCGGAGTGACGCCCTTCTCTTTTGCCAGAGCAATGGCTCGTTCTTTCCTCTCAAAGTTTTCATCACTATACCAGCTATTGACTAATTCAGGATCTTCCGTTTTGTTTTTGCCAGAACGGTCTGTGAAAAAGCCGCGAGCTTGGCTGGACCAAGCAAGCAGAGGAGTTTGCGTTTTTTCAAACCACTTTTTTTGTTGAGGATCGGACGCGGCAATGCATCCCCCCCATACCGGGTTGACCATACGGGCTAGGCTGAAGTTATTACTGACTACTCCAAATCCTTGAAGACCTTTGGATTTCGCATAGGCGTTGGCTGCATCGATTCGTTCGGTGGACCAGTTCGAACCACCAAACACCTTGATCCTGCCTGCATTATAGTGTTCGTTGAGTGCGTCGATAAATTCTTCCACCGGGATATCGAGATTGTCTCGATGCATCATATAGATATCTGCGCATTCAATCTGAAGTCGGTCGAGTGATTCTTCTAATTGTATTTCAATAGATTCTGGCCGGCAGTAAGGCGTATGTCCGCCCTTTACAATGATATTGGTTTCATCCCTGAGTTGCCTTTCTTTGAGCCAAATTCCTAGGAGCCTTTCAGGAGTGCCTCCTCCATAGATATAGGCGGTATCAAATGTATTTCCTCCTCGGCTGTAGTAATCATCGAGCATTGCCGCAGCGTGGGGGAGTGTTTTTTGGTTGTCGCAGCCAAAAACCAACCGGGACACGGGGAGCTCCAAACCGTTGATGGATGAATATTTCATGGGCGGATTCGATTTCTTTTTAAGAGGTCTTCGATCCACGGTGGGAATACAGTCCTTGTTGCGCTCTGACGCATAGAAAAACCGAAATGAATATCGCCATTCATCAAGAGCCTTCATGTTGCCTAGGGTATCCTCGGGAGACATAAATCGAGAGCTGGTTTGATTTCCCTCAAGGGCAGATGCAACCGCATCAGCCTCGTTTTCGTAAAGCCACTGATCTGCTTTTACTGCGATTTCTTCAGGGGCGTCTTCTCCATCTTTATAAACAAAAATTGAGCTTTCTCCTCCTTCTCGGCCTCCGCAAAACCATGGATTTGGAACTTTGATTTGTCCTTGAGTTCCGTAGATAACAACATCGTTTTTCTGGCGTAGCAAAACGCCGGTTGAAACTTGGGCGAGGATCCCGTTCGGAAACTTAAGGGAGGCAACAGCATAGGCATCGACACCGGTCTCTTCGATAAGTTCACCCATTCCTTGGACCGAAGTCGGGTCGAGGAACGGTTTGCCTTCGACTGCTCCTGCAATTAAGCGGGCCATTGAAACCGGATAGCAACCTACATCAAGAATACCTCCGCCTGCTAGTTTGTTGCTGAAGAGTCGTCCATCAGGGCTAAATGATGCTCGGAAGCCGAACGAGGCTTGAATGAGCTTTACGTCTCCAATCGTCTTACTTGCAATGAGCTCAACTAGCTTCTTTGTTTGAGGCTGACACCGATACATGAAAGCCTCCATAAGGAATACACTATTTTCCCGGGCCGCTTCTGCAACGACCATTGCTTCGGCATGATTAATGGTCAATGGCTTTTCGCAGAGAATATGTTTTCCCGCTTCGGCGGCTTTGATTGCCCATTCGGCGTGAATTGGGTGTGGAGTAGCAATATAAACGGCATCGACCTTTGAGTCTGCAAGTAATCCTTCGTAAGAACTGTGGGCTGAATCGATATTGAACTCCTTGGCGAATGAGTCAGCGGAGGCTTGAGTGCGACTGCCTACGGCAACAAGTTTACCACTTTGTGATTGAATGACGCCGTTAGCGAAGGCCTTGGCGATCGTTCCAGTGCTGAGGATGCCCCAATTAATTGTCATGACCGTAGTGTGCAACGAAACTCAATTCTATCAAGTGGTTGAATTTTAGAAAAAATTGTATGAATAGTATATTTATGTAAAATATGGCCGGTATTTATGAATAAAATACAACTAAGATCCCGTCGCCAGAAACCGTTTTGGGAGCATACGATGACTTGGAAACTTTCCGCGAACTCCATTCGAGGACGCTTGAAAGAGAAGCACTTTCAACTACATAGTCACTCATTTCACGAAATTGGATTCGTCAAGAGGGGTGATTGCGATTGGTTATTTTTGGAGAAACGTATTCGTCTAACCCGGGGCGATCTAATATTTATTCCAAAGGGAGTTCTACATACGGAGCAGGCTGCTGAGGCAAGCAGCACGGAGTTGGCTTGGGTCGGATTTTGGTTTGCGGGAGCAGAAAACCTCGAGGTTCCAAAACGAGTGCAAAAAAGCGTAGCTACCGGTGATCACTATGGAGATGTCCTTTCCTTGATGGAGCAGATTAACCGCGAGCATCACCTAGATCAGCTGGGTTCTGAGCGTCGGGTAGACCTTCTAATTCAGAGTCTGGTGATCCTTCTATTTCGATGTGCATCTCGAAACGTCGAGCAGCCGGCACCGCATAAAAGCCTGAATGCTAGGCAGATCCAGGTCGTTCGATCTGCTGCTAACTACTTTCGGGAGAACTTTTCCAATCCGTTGTCTATTAGTCAAGTGGCTGGATATCACTCGATGTGTGCTCCCTATTTTTCGACTCTCTTTCGTAAATATCATGGGATATCACCCCAAGTCTATTTGCATCGGATTCGGATGGAGCATGTGGAGCGGTATCTTGCTGAGGGGCAACTTACACTCAAGGAGATCGCGGAGTATTGTGGTTTTGTCGATGCAGCGCATCTCTGTAAGCGGTTTAAACAAGAAAATGGAAAGACACCTAAGCAGTTTAGAGAAGGAATTTTATCCCAATTGAAGAATAAATAGCTCGTTTTTTTGAATTGGATTATTAATTTTAGGAAATGACGGTCAAAGATATGGCTCTAGAAACGATTCAACATCTTTCCGATGATTGTTCGATGGAAGAGTTTATAGACGGCTTACGTCTTCGTGATTCGTTGGAACAGATGCGAGTGCGGTCGCAATCTGGAGAACGAATTGCCCTTCAAGAAGTCGAAGATCGTTTTCTTGATTGGGTTAAACAGTTCTCCAAGTGATACGGCTTGTTCCCTTCTAATCCTAGTTCTCTAGAGAGTTCCGTAAATCTGTTAAAAGGAGTCTCTGGTTTCCAATTTTTTGCCAAAAAATGGACTAATTTTGGCAAGTTACTTTCAGGCAATGATTTGATTGCGTTTTTATAGTTTTACCTAACTATTTATTGAAGATTCCCTGTTTGCCGAACATGTTGGCCTACTATATATTGATGCTTTGAAGCTAGCGCCGATTCCTAAAAATGAGGGAGACCGCTTAAAAGCGCTAAGAGCGCTTTGCATTTTGGATACTCCGCCTGAAGAACGGTTTGATCGCTTAACTCGGTTAGCGCAAAAGATCACGGGCACCCCTATTGCGTTGGTGAGCTTGGTGGATGATACGCGCCAATGGTTTAAGTCAAAACAAGGAGTGACTGCCTGTCAGACCGATCGATCCATTTCCTTTTGTGGACATGCGATTATGGAGGATGCTCCATTCATTATCGAAAATGCATTAGAAGATCCTCGTTTTTGTGATAATCCACTTGTCTTAGGGGATCCCAATATCCGCGCATACGCGGGAATCCCTTTGCGCTTGCCGAATGGTGAAAGTGCGGGAAGTTTTTGCGTGATCGATACGGAACCGAGACCGTTTGCTGCCGATCAGATCGCAGGCCTTAAGGATCTGGCGTTTATTACATCCGAGGAGTTGAGTAAGGTTGAGTTTACTGAAAATGTTCAACAATTGAAACGCTTGACCGAGCAGTTGCAAGCTAGTGAAAAACGATTTCGAGATGTTAGTGTGGCATGTGGGGAGTATATTTGGGAAGCTGATGAGAATGGTCGGTACACATTTGTGTCCTCACCGATCGAATCAATAACCGGTTATTCGCCTGAGCGAATGTTGGGTCGGAGTCTTTTTGAAGGTGTTCCAGAAGAAGAGGCTGCCGAACTTCGATCGGTGATGGAGTTGGCTCGAAAAAAGAATAAGGCATTCCAGAAGCTCATTGTTCCGTATTTAATTAGACCAGGGAGGGGCAATGAGACTGGCCGTGAGCCCTGCCGGTGGATCGCTCTAAGTGGTATTCCTCAGTTTGATGCTGGGAAAAGCAGCTCATTTATTGGCTATCGTGGAGTGGGCTTAGATGTAACTGAAAACAAGGAATACGAGGAAGTTTTAGAGCGAGCTAAAGAAAAGGCAGAAGCGGCTAATCATGCTAAAAGTGCGTTCTTGGCAATGATGAGTCACGAAATTCGAACGCCATTAAATAGTGTTGTAGGATTTACTGAAATTTTAAAGACGACCGAGTTGAGCTCTGATCAATTAGAGTATGTGAATTCTATATCCTCTAGTAGTGAAGTTCTACTTAATGTAATCAATGACGTCCTCGACTTCTCAAAGATAGAGGCGGGTCGGCTTGAGATTATAACAAAACCGTTTTCTATCGTTGAAAGCATTCAACAAGTTAAGACGCTGACGCAAGCAAAGGCGGTAGAAAAACGTC
>JBCCKK010000220.1:0-5823 GCA_039027395.1 Verrucomicrobiota bacterium
AATTAGAATCTTTAATAATTTCTGGTATCGTTTGAAAGAATAGGTTAGACAATGACTCAAAACAAAACATCGATACTCATGAAACCTAAAAAACACACGACTCAGATTTCAAATGTTTTAGTAATTGGTAGTGGAGGGGCAGGCCTACGGGCTGCAATTGAAGTAAAATTAGCCGGCTTGGAAGTGACGGTTCTCGGAAAGCGCGCGAAGGGTGACGTGCATACCGTTCTAGCTGCAGGTGGAATTAACGCAGCCTACGGAAATGTGGATCCTGAGGATTCTTGGAAACAGCATTTTGCCGACACGTTCTTGGAAGGATATGGAATTGGTGAGTCGCGCACAATCGAGCTTATGGCCAAAGAAGCACCTGAGCTCGTGGAGGAAATTGATCGATGGGGTGCTAACTTTGCTAAACTTGAAAATGGAAAAATCGATCAACGGTTCTTCGGTGCGCACACGTATCGCAGGACGTGTTATTCGGGTGATTACACAGGCCGATCAATTTTGATGGCATTGATCGATAAAGCAAATTCGCTGCATATTCCTATCCACGATTCTCAGTATGTTACCGAGCTTCTGGTGAGTGATGGAACGTGCTTTGGAGCAATGGCTTTCAATATTCGCAATGGTGAGCGAACCGTCTATCTGGCAGATGCTGTTATTCTTGCTGCCGGTGGACATACACGTATCTGGCGCAAAAGCTCGTCACGCAGAAATGAGAATACTGGTGATGGATTCTATTTGGGTTTGAAAGCAGGGTGCACATTGACGGACATGGAAATGGTTCAATTCCATCCGACTGGCATGGTGATTCCTGAAGAGATCGCGGGCACCTTAGTGACTGAAGCGGTTCGGGGCGAAGGTGGGCATTTGATCAATTCAAATGGTGAGCGGTTTATGGAACGTTATGATCGTAAACGTATGGAGCTTTCCACAAGAGACCGCGTTGCAATGGCTAATTATACGGAAATTGTAGAGGGAAGAGCGACACCCAACGGCGGTGTTTATTTAGATATAAGCCATAAAGATAAGACTTTGATCATCGAAAAACTGCCGCGTATGTATCGTCAGTTCTTAGATACCTTGATGATAGACATCTCAAAGGACCCGATGGAAGTGGCGCCAACGGCCCACTACTCCATGGGAGGGCTATCTGTGCGGCCTGATGATCATTGGACGGGTGTCGAAGGTCTTTATGCAGCGGGTGAAGTAACTGGGGGTCTGCATGGTGCCAATCGTTTGGGAGGAAACTCTCTGGCCGAAATTTTGATCTTTGGCAAACGGGCGGGCCAAGCTGCCGCCGAGCGGTCTGAGCAAATGGATATTCAGCTAAGGTCCAGAGATGTAATCGCGAGAGCGCACAACAAAATCGACAGCTTTATTAAAAATGGCAGTGAGGTTGCCAGGCCTTTACAGCGACTATTGAGGAATATTATGTGGGAATCCTGCGGAGTGGTCCGTGATGAGGAACGTGTAAAGCTAGGCCTTGAAAAAATTGCTGAATTGAAAGAAACCGTTAAGGATTTAGATGTTCGGCCAGATTCTGAGGGTTACGAAGATCTTATGTTGGCTTTTGATTTGGACGGTTCGATCATGTCGGCAGAAGCAACATTGCTTTCAGCTCTCGAACGCAGGGAAAGCCGAGGCGCTCATCAGCGAAGTGATTTTCCTGAAACAAAGGATTCGGAAGCTGTGAACTATCACATTCGATTAGCAGGCGATAATCAACTTACAATTTCTCGGCACGAAATTGCATCGTTAAAACAAGAGCTGCAAGAGATTGTTGGAGAAACTCAGGAAATCAGTAACTTCGAAGGAAAGCTGATTGAATAAGCTTGTCTGAGTGCTCGCTGAGACTGTTTAGCAGGTGTCTCATCACTTAGCTTTTTTGGTTTCTATAGTCTAAAAAGAATAGAGTTGCCTCCTAGCCTGATTTGATAATCTAGAAGAATGGATTTATCGCCTTGGGATGTATTGGGGGATGTTCTATCACCGGTAGAGATTCGCCATGCTAAAAAGGAGATGGTCGATGGTGTCCAGCTCATTCGTTTTGAGTACCTTTCCCATAAGATTGGGGGTGTTCCGCTGTGGGTTGCTGCGATTTATGGATGCCCAGATCAAGGCGATGGGAGTTATCCCGGTTTGGTTCATATTCATGGAGGGACAGAGACCGCATGCGAAGATCACGTTTCCTTCTTTGCCCGAAAGGGTTACGGGATTTTAAGTTTTGATTGGACGGGCCCTCAAGAAGAAAGGGATCCCTCCCGTGTTACGTTATTTCCAGACTCAGTAAAGACTATGGATGATCGCAACGGTCCGGTCGACCGGATGCGAGTGTTTCATGTCGTCTGGATGGCTCGACGAGCGCTTACGTTTTTGGAAAGTCTGGAGGAAATTGATGTCCGAAGACTGGGAGTTTTTGGTGTCAGTTGGGGAGGGCTGATGGCTTGGTTGGTCAATGGTCTTGACTCACGAGTCCAAGCGATGGTCGCGCTATATGGCTGTGGCTTAGCTGATGAAGATCAAGAGACGGATGCATGGCTGCGAACGTTTCAGCCAAAGCATTACGCTGAGTCACTGAACGGGGACGTTCTGTTCATGAACGGAACAAACGATTTCTTTGGACATCTTGACGTCTTGTATTCGTTCTGGGATCAAATTCCCAAAGAAAAGAGATTAGTGCTTACACCAAATGAAGACCATGGGAATTCTCATGAAGGTAAGATTACCGCAACTAAATGGTTAGATTGGAAATTAAAGGGTAAACGTCCTCTTCCGGCCGCCCCGAGCTTGTCACTTCAATTGCAGGACGGCGGCTTGTCGGCCGAGGTCTATGCGCCTGAGGCGAAGCAGGTCCGTATTTTTTATGCTATTAGTCCGAGCGGTGCGCTTCCTTCGAATTACTGGTATCTAGGCCCTTGGGGTGATGCAGACGACGGTTTCTTTACCTCGCGCTGGACGTTGCCGATTGGTTCTCGCCGAGTTCAGGTATTTGCAGAGGCTCTTTACGAAGATGGCTGTAAGCAACACTCCATTTGCGAAGATGCTTTTGAAGGTGTCGGCACAGTTGCATTGCAAGGAGTGGATGATTCCATTTGGTATGATCCTTTAATGCATGAAACTCCTTGGTATACGCGCTGGTGTGTCCGTGGGATCGGCCTGACCCCAGGTAAGGGGCGGGTGATTATAAGAAAAAGTAACTCAGATGGCCGATTGTGTTTAGCTCAAACATTTGATGATAGTCCGAGTCGGTTTGAAGGCTATCTTCGCAGACCTGCGTGTTCAGTCGTAGGTCGCGGGGATGGGTGTGTTCTGTCGATAAGCCTTTGGGCACACCAAGGAGGAAAGCTCGTTCTTACAGCTTCAAAGGCATTAGGTAATCAGAAGTTTGACGAATGTGTTCTGGGCGATTCGTTTGAAATACAGGTAAAGCCAAGACCTATCTGGCAAACGATCCGAATTTTGCCGGAGTCTTGGAATGGTTTTGCTTTGGGTGATATCAGGCAGTTAAAGCTGTTTTTTGAAGCAAAGTTTGGACCTTCCGTAGAGATAGGAAGAATCGAAACAACCGATTAAGAAAGCCACTGTGGGAGATCGGCAAGAGACGGTAAAATTTGATCAGGCTTTTTCTCGGAGTGTGTTAGAAATTCCCTATTGAATTTTCCAGTTTGGACTTGAATGCCGAATAAACCGACGTCTTGAGCTCCAAAAACATCACTTTCTATATCATCTCCAATCATAGCAATCTGTGACAAAGGGAGATCCATACTATCTGCTGCGATTTGAAAAAATGTATGGGAAGGTTTGCCGATACACCTTGCCTCTGTACGGGAAGCGTATTCTAGAGCTGCGACAAATGCTCCAACATCGAGGTAAAGTCCGTCGGGCTTCCTGAAATAGCGATTCTTAGCCATGGTAATGAAAGCGGCCCCTTCTTCGATAAATCGAAATGCCCGATTGAGCTTATTGTACGTGAAATCATCTCCCAAGTCCCCGACGAGGACGGCTTGGGGATTTTCATCTACAGCTTGAACTTCTGGAAGGTCTCCCATGAGAGAAGGTCTTAGTAGAAAAAAGCAGCGAGAGATACCTTTGGCTTTTAGGTAAGAGGCAGCAATCGCAGGAGCCGTAAAAATGTCCTCTACCGGAACGGAAATCCCTAATGATGCAAGTTTACTGGAAACCTCAGATCGTGGTTTGCTCGTTGTATTTGTAACGAATCGAAAAGGGATATCGTGCTTGCGAAGGAATTCGATGGTTTTGTCTGCACCTGGAATGAGTTCGTTTCCTATGTAAACGGTCCCGTCGAGATCGAGAAGAATACCTCTGATTCGATCCTGCATTTTAAAATATAGCAGGTTCTGTAGGCCGGACAATGGGAACAGTGCAGAACAAACAACAATTTAAGGAGATAATCGCCGAATCGACCAGGTTCCCGTAGAGTCTTTCTCATAGCGAAATCGGTCATGAAGGCGATTTGCTCTACCTTGCCAAAATTCAAATTCTAGTGGGATGATTCTCCAGCCGCCCCAAAATTCGGGTAAAGGAACTTGGCCTTCCTTATAGGTCTGCTCAAGTTCACTTAGCTTTCTTTCGAGTTGGGAACGAGAAGTAATAGTTTGGCTTTGCTGAGAAGCCCAGGCTCCTAACTGACTCCCATGTGGTCTGCTTTGGAAATAATCTAAAGACTCTTTACGAGAGATTTTTTCGGCAGTTCCCTGGATCTCTACCTGTCGTTCCAGGGGTAACCAGGGGAACAAAATGGCTGCCTGCTTCAGAGCTTCAAGTGCTTTTGATTTACGACTTCCATAGTTTGTGAAAAATACAAATCCTCGATTATCGAAGTCTTTAAGAAGCACTGTCCTGGCGGATACCTTTCCAGCTGAATCGCTACAAGCCAATGTCATCGCATTGGGTTCTAAGAGATCGGCTTCGCATGCTTGATCAAACCAAGTGCGGAACTGTCGAAATGGATCCGAATCGAGATCCTCCAATTCTAGAGATTTGAGCCGGTAGTCGCGCCTGAGATCTTGAATATCTTTTTCCACTATTCATAAGATAAAGTAGAAATGAGAAATCAAAAGTGACAAATTCTTGTCTATATTCCTGTTGTCATTGAAATGTTGATCCTTAACGTTCTCTGATGCTCTGGCGTGGAATCTTGACTTTGGTTTTTATTTGTATCTGTGGAGCTTGCCAACAATCCGTTAAGGAAATCGAAGAAATTCCTGCTTTTTCTATTCCAAAGCTTTCCGGGATCGAGATCGATGGGGACAGCGGAGATTGGCAGGGACGAGGATTTCAGATTCGAACGCTCTATCCTATCGGAAAGTCTAGTGGAAGGCCTGAGTCAAAGAAGGACTTTCATTCCGAAGTGGAAGTTGCCTGGGATGATGAAGGGTTTTTGCTATTCTTCAAAATAGCCGACGATATTGCGTTGGAGTCGCCCCAACGTAAGCCTTGGAATGCAGATTCCATTGAAGTTTTCGTTGTGAGTGGGGTTAATCTTCAGGAACGCCTTCAATATATAATGACTCCAGGTTTGGATGAATCTTCGGAAGGGGCTAATCAGCCGTCAGTAACTGTCATCGATAAGCGAGTGCAGGCAGAAACATCTTCAGATATTTTGAGCCAAGTAAAAGAAAGTTCTGATGGGTATCATATAGAAATGAAGATTCCATGGTCAGCATTTTCTATGGAGGCCAAGATTGGAGACAAATTAGCCCTTGATTTTTTCGTTAATGATCGAGATCAGAAGGAGGTAGATCGCGTTCAAGTTACTTGGTTTACGGAAGGTTGGCCCGGGGCTGGAACGGAGTTTAT
>JBCCKK010000221.1:0-5807 GCA_039027395.1 Verrucomicrobiota bacterium
AGATCTAACAATTCATGTTCTGTTGGCCCCATCTCCAACGATTGTTCATCAGAAGTCATAGTAATTGATTGTTTGTTTTCAGCCATAAAGGTTGGTTTTTGATTGCAATTGTAGTGGGATAGCGATTTTTAAACACAGGTCAAGCCTTAGTGATGACGATATTGATGTCATACTGCTAATTGCGATCCTTTAAAAGTAGTCCACGTTTTTGACTCTCGCAAGGTTTATTGAAAACAAAAAACTCAGTGAATTTGATAAATAAATAGTATAAACTCTCTACCAAATTACAGTTTTCCTCTCATTCGGATTTCGTTTTCAAGTGAGTCATTAGAGCGATAGCTTCTTTGGTTGTGATGTGGAAATCATTGTAGCGAACGGTTCCATCTGGACCGATGATCACCGTCCAAGGTGTTCCTCCACTGCGGTAACGGCGCATAAACTCCGAAGGATTCCCCGCTTCTCCGCTTTGTCCTACGGGGATCTTCAAATCGTAGCGGGCCGCGGTCTTTTTGGCTTGGGTAAATCCATTAGCACTGAATCCTTCAAAGGTGGTTTGCACGGCGACAAACGCCACCGCCTCGTCTCCTTTGAAGTGCTTCATGACTTCTTTCAGGGTGGGAAATCCCGTGCGATGGCATCCAGGACACCAGGATTGAAATCCATAAAAATAGATGACTTTACCCTTATAGTCGCCAATATCCAACGATTCGACTCCTTTGGGAAGATTAATCCATTGATTAATACCCCAAGAAGGGGCGGTTTGATCGAGAATGCCACGTGCTTGTGTCTGGGCGGGGAATAGGACAACCCCGCCCAGAGCAATTACTGCTACCATACCGAGGGAGAGAAATTCTTTCATGGAAGTAAGAGGAAATCCCCTAGACTATATTCCAGGAAGTTCTTAAGGAAAATGAGGGGCTCTGGAAAACGAGCCAATAGAAATCGGATCTCCGATGGAGCTTATTTAAGCCTCAGCGTTTGCTTGATAAGCTGAATGTGGACCAGGTCCTTTGACCGCTGTAGAGTCTCTTTACTTTTCAGAATCCTCTTTAATGGAAGAACCGGAACAAAGCGTCCACCAAACTTCAGTTTTTTAGAATGATTCCATTCTGCTGTAAATGAGCGAAGACCATCGACTTCAAATAGAAAGTTGATCAATGTATCATCCTCAAGAAAACCTGCTGTCTTGGTGATCATTGAACCATTTATATTACCAATTATTTTATGCAGACGGAGGTAACTCCTTTGCGGCAAATCTATCCAGATATCGGTATTTATCGTAGAGCCTGGAACACCATGCAAAACCGCAGCAGACATCCCCGCTAGGATGAAACGAATCTTTTCAGAGCGGAGCGCGTCGATAAGCCGTGTGATTTCAAAAACTGGCGGTTTCGTTCCCATCGTTCATCTGGAGTTTCAGCCAGAGAAACAGCAAACATAAGTTGATCATCCTCACTTAGCGAAGAAAACCGGGCGAGCCGTTTCATTTGGCGTCGGATGCGTTTCTCTTTTATTTTCATAATCTGAATATCCATCAAGCAACAGCAATTTTCAAACCTTATAGATACAAGCTAAAGGACAATTATGGGCCTATTTGGACTCCGATTTAGAGTAGGCCCAGGCACCTGCTTTTGCTTTCCGAGCTCGCTTTTCTGCTTTCTCCAAGGATCGCAATAAGGCCCGCTCACTTTCAAAGGGCGGATCTGCTTTGGCACCATAGATACGGGCATACCCGCGAGCGACTAACGCTTCGGCTAAATTTTCATCTTCTGAGGTGAAGACGATGGCAAAGTGCCGAGGTAGTCTGCTTTGGCCTTTGGCATCCTGCCAGCACGTCCAGACGGCAAACTTCTTGTCGAGTGCTTCTTGAGTAAACGCGGTCGCTTCTTCGGCGATGGTGTAGAGGTCTTTTTTGTAGATATCGAAATACTTGGCTTGTTGCGTCGTCCGCTGGTGGTGCCCTCCGACTTGGTAATGCTCGGGGCAATCGACAAAGTAGAGCCGAAAGATGTATTCCTTTTTCTTCCACTTCACGTGAAAGCTGTCACCGTCGTTGAACTTCTGAGGAATGTATCGGCAATTCTTGAGTTGCTCCCACTCTTCCCCACGAATGACCGGAGCAATCCATAGTACGATGAACAGGATGACGGATGCTCTGATGAAACAGGGGCCCACACGAAAGAACATGTGCTAAGTCAAAAGGTAAAATTGCTCTTAGTAAATCCTTTAGGTGGATTTTACTTCTTAGTTGTTCCATTTTACTTTTTACTTTCGCCCGTGGATATTCCGAAACCGTTTTTGGAACACTTAGAGGAACTGAGACAGATGTTGATCAAGCCATTGATCGCACTCGGGGTTTCTATGCTGCTCTGCTGGGTATTTCTTCGCCAGTTAATCGAGGCTATAAAACATCCACTGCAAGTGGTCTGCGATGACAAGGGCATTAAGATCGAGGACTTCTTGTTCACACTGAATGTCGTCGACCCATTGACCATTAGTATCGAAACGGGTCTGTTCGCCGGGATTGTTATCGCGTTTCCGTTTATCTTTTTTTTCGCAGGGCAGTTTATTGTTCCCGCCTTGCATCCAAATGAACGCCGGTTGCTGATTCCCGCATTTTCTGCAGGCGGACTTTTGTTCATCGGTGGAGCGCTGTTTTGTTATTTTCTAATTCTTCCCCAAGCACTTCGGTTCTTCATCGAATGGAACGAGTGGTTTGGTTGGCGGGCCCAATGGCCGATCCAAAGTTATATCGGCTTTGTTCTACAAATGATGATCGCTTTCGGGTTGTCCTTTGAACTTCCTTTGGTGATTGCGATTCTGGCTCAACTCGGAATTGTCTCGCACGAATTCCTTTCCAAACACCGGAGGCACGCGGTTTTTGCCCTGATCGTTTTTGCGGCTTGCGTCACTCCAACATCCGATCCGTTTACGTTGGGCATGATGTTTGGCCCGATGTATTTACTGTATGAACTCAGTATAGGAATCGCCTGGTATATCGAACAGCGGCACATCCGTCGGATGCGAGCTGAAGGATTAATGGACGACCTCGATTAGAGTTAGACTCCGATTTTTCTCTACGTCTGAAGTAATCCTTGCGTTGAATTTACTGAACGCTTCCTCTAGGTTTTTCTTTGATGCCCAAAGTATTCATCAAGACCTACGGCTGCCAAATGAACGAGCGCGACTCGGAACAGGTGGCTCGTCAGTTAATCGAGCGCGGTTACACGGTTTCGAAGACCGAGGACCATGCCGACGTGATTCTGTTGAATACTTGCAGCGTTCGCGACATGGCGGAGCAAAAGGCCATCGGTAAAATGGGCCATATTCAAAATTCGTTAAAGCGGCGAAACCGAAAGCTGGTTCTCGGATTCATGGGATGCATGGCCCAGAGCCGAGGAGACGAGTTAGTCAAACTCCTTCCCGGAGTGGACCTGGTCGTAGGCACCCAAAAGTACCATCGAGTGGCCGATTATGTAGACCGACTTGTCGGACGCGCTCATGGGAATATGGATGATTTGCGTACGAGCATCGTGGACACCGAAATCGAAGAAGGTAGTCAGAACGCCATTCGCGACCACGAACTCAAGCAAGAGCAGGCGACCGCATTTGTTTCGATCATGCAAGGATGCAATATGAAGTGCACCTTCTGCATCGTTCCTTATACCCGTGGTTCTGAGCGGAGTCGTCCGATCGAAGAAATTGTCTCCGAAGTCAGCACATTGGTTCAACATGGTGTGAAGGAAGTGACGCTTCTCGGCCAAATTGTTAATCTTTATGGACGCCATGAGTTTTCTCGGGTCAACGGTAAATCACCGTTCGTGCAGTTGCTTTACGCTCTTGAGGAAATTGAGGGATTAGAACGGATCCGTTTTACGTCTCCCCACCCCATCGGTTATCGGGCTGATTTGGTCAACGCCTTTCGGGAGCTGAAAAAGCTGTGCGAGCACATTCACCTTCCTCTGCAGTCGGGCAGCACCCGAATCCTCAAGAAGATGCATCGCGCCTACACTGCGGATCGCTTCCGGAGCCTGGCCTATGAGATTCGCGATGCTTGCCCCGATATTGCGATCACGACTGACATTATTGTGGGATTTCCTGGCGAAACGGAAGACGATTACTTGGAAACCCGAAAAATGGTTGAGGACGTGCAATTTGATAACGCCTTCATCTTTCGTTACTCGGAACGTAAAGATACCCCGGCAGCCGTCTTGGATGACAAGGTATCCGAAGATGATAAAATGTTTCGCAATAAGGACTTATTGTCCGTCATCGATACAATTGCCGAAAAGAAAGCAGAGTCCCTGCTGGGACAGACGGTGGAAGTTCTGGTAGAAGGCCCCAGCAAAACGAACAAGTCCCGGCTTTCCGGTCGAACTCGGCAAAATAAAATTGTAATCTTTGACGGTCCCGAACGGCTGCACAATCAACTCCTCCCCATTAAAATTCTGGAATCCACGGGCTTTACCTTTTATGGTGAAGCCGATTTGAAGTAGCCGAGAGCAACCGCTTCAACACATTCATGACCGCACCCCTCGTTTATACCTTTTCACTGACCCAAGTTGCTGTGTTTTTAGGCATCAGCCTATGCCTCCTTTATGGAGGGCTCCTGATTAATCCCTATAAGGGGCGTGAAGTGATCACAGGATTCCCTCGCCACTACCTTACAGGCGTCATTTTAACGATTATTGCCACGACTTGGTTTCTTTGGTTGCTCCAGATTATGGACTTAATGGAATACACTCCACACCGCCCCAAGTTTTTTGTCGGATTCTTTGTCCTTGCGGTGGCATGTATCCTATATCTCAAGGAATTTCTTTCGGTGCGCGCTTTAGGGGTCATCCTCCTGCTCTTTGCTAAGGTCATGTTGGATGCTGCGTTTCTCCGGGAAGAGAGCAGTAAGTATTTAGTCGTCGTTCTCGCTTACGTAATCGTCATCAAGGGAATTATCTATGTCGCTTGGCCTTACCTGATGCGCGACGGAATCGAACTCCTCTACAGCAGACCGTCATTTCCCAAATACGCCTTTCTCTTCGGTTTAGGCATCGGAATCGCACTCATTATTTTTGGACTCTTTCTTTATTAAGAATCTACGCGGAAACCCAATGGCTTATCTGGACAGATGCCGATCTGCGATTAATCTTTGGCCATGAGTTATTCTACGCATTCTGATGGCTTTGAAATCAGCCAAGTTGGTCCCCGCGTTGTTGCCGCGATTGTTGTTCTTGTGGTTTTAATCACTTTGCTGGTTAGCTCAACCCATGTGGTTGAACCGGGTTACCGGGGAGTTCGTATTACGCTGGGTAAAGTCGATCCCGCGTTCATCGAGGAAGGGCTGACCTTTAAAATCCCCTTGATTCAGCGGGTCGATAATATTTTGGTCAAACAGATCACCACCCAAGGTAAAGCCCCTACGTTTTCTAAAGATTTGCAGACGGTCGAGATTATCTACGACGTTCTTTACAGAATTCCGGAAGATCAAGTGGTCACACTCCGAAGGGAGTATTTTGGCAATGTGTATGAGAGCATTCTCAAACCTCGGGTTCAGGAGCAAATGAAGCAGGTGTGTGCCCAATATCGGGCAGAGGATTTGGTGAAAGAACGCGAGCAGGTGAAAATTGCTGTTTTTGAGGGCGTTCGCCGAGTAATCGGAGAACTGATTGAAATTAGGGACCTGACGATTACTAATATCGATCTGACGGATGAGCTTGAAGCGGAAATCGAGCGCAAGCAGATGGCAGAACAACAGGCACAACGGGCTGAATACGAACTCCAGAGGGCCGTTAAAGAAGCGGAGATCGAAATTG
>JBCCKK010000222.1:0-5786 GCA_039027395.1 Verrucomicrobiota bacterium
AAAAAGCCGACTAAAAACGCTGTCATCACAAACACCACAAACATGAGCCAGAATGAACCGATCATATTGACGAGTCCATGGGTGGTTTCCTCACGCCTTAATAGAAAGACACCAAGAACAAAAGAGGCCAAACCGAAGGCAATTCCCAGCACGGGAATGAGTGTTAATACCAAGCAAACGTATGCCCAGAATTTTAACCATTGATTCGCCTTAATAGATATGGGCGGTTTTGAGTCTTTCAATAACATGCTCTAAAGATATTCCGAGATAGGGCGCACTTGATACCCACTCAGTGGGCGCTGGGGGTCGTAAAGATCTTTACCAATAGCAGGTTCCTGTTGGTAGGTTCCTCGCAACATTTCCATGCGAGCATCCAAGTTATCAATATAGTGCAGCGCCCAAGCCTCTGGAATCTTTGGAGTTACAGGCGAGCCAAACTCGAGCTGCCCATGGTGAGAAATAATCAGATGCAGTAAGTGCTCCTTAATTAGATCGCTCGGAGGCAGCTGCGTTTCATCAAAGATCTCGGGCTCCTGTTCCCTCAGACGATTCCAGTAACGATTTACCACCTCGACCCCAATGCTGATATGCCCAAGAAGTTCTCCCATACGGATGGGCTGAGTCACAAATCCCTGCTCCGGATAATCGTTTTCCCAACATTTGCCGATGTCGTGAAACAGAACACCTGTGTAGAGCAGATCCGGCCAAATCTCTGAATACAAAGGAGCAATCGCTTCGGCTGAGCGAAGCATTTGAGCTGTGTGTTCCAGCAACCCCCCACGTCGAGCATGGTGATAGCTTCGTGCCGCTGCCGCTCGCTTCCATTTTGATTCCAAATCCGATAAACACGTCGTCGTCAACAATCGAAGCCTTGGATCTTCCAGATCTTCAAACACACCAAGCACATATTTCCAGCACGCTTCCATTTCTGCCGCCCGTTCAGGGCTGCCCTGGAGAAATCGGTCAGCTTCTTCGGATTCAAGAATTCGAAGAGAAGGTTGATTTACGTTAAGACCGAAGTCATTTACGTAAAAGTATCCACGCATCTGACACAAATCTCCGAGTCGAGCATTCTGGCAGAATTCGAAAGCCTCTGTATCAGACCAAATCTTCACCTTGCAACGATCCTCCGCATCCGAAAGTTCCAGATCATAGTAGGGCTTTCCCGAAGCCGTTTGCTTCTCCTGAATTTTGGTCAACTGCACAGAAACCGACAATGTATCTTGTGATGGTGCATCCTGAGGTAGCTGACGAAGCTCCGTTAGCGTCATACCCACAAGTAAAACCAAAAAATGGAACTGCGGGAAGAAAATTGGGCGTAATCAAATGAAAAATTAAAAAGAGTCCAATGCGATATTAAAAAGGCTATCCACCAGCCCAGTCCGGTCGCTCCTTAAGATGAAACAGTTGTTCCCCAGCTTTCGGAACGTAAAGAATTCCATCTTCTTCTCGGTTTTGAAAGTCCTGAGGGCAGATGCTTTCGGGATCGCGATATCCGAGATTAATCTGACGACATTCTTTCTCGGGAATTTGCGTCGCTAATGTAACTCGAACCCGAGGCGTTTCGATACCATCCTCATACCTACCAATTCCATGAACGTGAGTCGAATGAGCCAACACCCCCCACGGATAGTCCTTGAACTTCTCCCACTGCTCCAAGAAGTAATCGCGACAATGGTAGCCGATCTCTCGAATCAGTTCTCCATGAACTTCCGATACCTCTGACAAATGGGGTGCATAGATAATCAACTCTCCTCCCTCTGCAACAATCGGCTCGAGCTTGTACATACACTTACCCGCCACCCACAATTCGTCATACATAGGTGGAGCTTGAGATAGCACCTGATTGAACGCCTTGTCCTTATACTCAATATGCAGGTGAGCAGAGAGATCACTTGCTCGATCCCAAGCACCTTCAGGAGATCCAGCAAACAAACCAGCATACCGTTTAGAGTCGCCAACCATGCAAAATGCATACCGCTCTTTTGGAATAAGGGCAGCCGCCCGATCGACGACCTTTCGAACGGGAGTCCACTTATTTCCGATAATCATGGGATTAGTCACCACGGCTCCGAGCCAATGAAAGAAATTCAGGATTTCAGGACCTCCAATTCCTGGAAAGAAATACTTATTTCCTCCCGAAAAACCGACGACCTCGTGAGGAAATACCGGTCCCATCACCACCAAGCAATCGTAATCCAATGCGAGCCGATTTAACTGAACCTCAACATCCATGGAAAACAAACCTCCTGATAAGGACCTAATTTCCGAGGCGGGAATCGTTCCTAAGGTCTCTAAAGAACTTGGATCATCCCAAGAGTGATTTAACACTTTAACATCCTTAAAGCGACCCTCTCGATCTTCTAGACTCCACTCCATTCGCTTCAAGATTGCTTCCTCAGACATTGGAGGATGCGTTCCCAAGGCGATCATTACATCGATTTGAGAGGCTCTACCGGAGACCTCTTGGTGAAAATGGGCAAACAACTGCCCGAGAGGAGCGGTTCTCGTGCTGTCTGGAACCACACATAAAATCTTTTTCCCTGTGAATCCTACGCTACTAACAAACTCTGCAACAACAGATCCAACGGCTTCGTCGGTGAGAGATGCCCCCTCTCCTGCGACTGACTGATACGTCTCCATCACTCTATTCGACCATTCTTGATTGGGTTTGCCAATCTTTCACCAAAAATTCTGTCACGGCATCTGCGTTATGGTTTCCAATCTTGAGATCGGCCCGACCCAAGACATCCAAACATGCATTCGAGACCGCGATGGATCGATCCGCTTGTTCCAGCATTCCGAGGTCATTCACCTGGTCTCCAAATACGGTGAGCTCAACGCGGGATAGCTCGTCTGACTGACACAACTGTTTTAGCGCTTTACCTTTGCACGCTTTGCCGTCATGAACCATCAACCAATACCATCCCAAGCAATACGTATCTTCCCAGAGATGCGCCGTTAGCTGTTCGCCGTAAGCTTCCGCCAACTCCGTTTGGTAGTCCTGCAAAACGGACTGTCGGCCCACGGCGGTAATACAGACAATTTGCTCATCAAAAATGGAATTCCACCCGCTAATTTCACACAATCTTGGATCCTTCGCATCTTTCCTATCTTGAACATAGTAATCCATCCCCTTATTTCTTCGAGGCCCACAATACACGTGATCGGAAGCACCGTCATAGGTGGAAACAAAGTAAACGGCTTGTTGTTGTTCAAAGGATTCGTGAATTCCCTGAGCGACCTGCGTTTCAATCGCATGAATATGGATTTTTTCACCCGTTTGGTAATCCGTAAGAAATGCTCCATTAAATTCAATAATTGGAAGCGACAAAGGCAGGTCTCCCAGTCGCTCTCGTATCGAGACATGGCTTCGAGCACTAGCGACGGTAAACAGCATTCCATCATTTAATAATTCCTGTAAGCGGGAACGGCTTACCTCTGACAAATTTCCGTCTCTGTCCAAGAGCGTCCCATCCAGATCGCTGACATATAGCATTTGCGAAGCCACACACTGACCAATAGAGTGCCTATCCAACAGCTCAATGGAATTATCCCCCTCGAAATAAACGGTTGATCGAATTTTCGCCAAAAATCCAACATAATTGATTGACCCATATTCCGTGCCGATTATTTTATCCGTTCTTATGCCGAAAGTGAAAGAAGTCCGCTTAGGAATTGTAGGTTTGGGTAATATGGGAAGCGTCCACGCTCGCAATATTATTGCCGGAGAAGTCCCTCGCTGTAACCTCACCGCTGTTTGTGATTCAAATTCTGAAAAACTTGAAGAATTCACAGATCAAGAAAAGTTTTCAACCATGACGGACATGATCCGGTCCGGATCCATCAATGCCGTCATCATCGCTACCCCTCACTACGACCACACAATCCTAGGAATCGAAGCCCTCAAAGCGGGGCTCCACGTTCTGGTGGAAAAACCTATTTCTGTTCATAAAGCCGACTGTGAGCGACTTATCAAAGCCCATACCAAACGAAGCCAGGTCTTTGCTGCGATGTTTAACCAGAGAACGGACCCCTACTACATCAAAATCAAGAACATGATCGAATCCGGCGAACTCGGAAAAATTCGTCGCATCAATTGGATCATTACCGATTGGTTCCGCACCGAAGCTTACTATGCTTCCGGTGGATGGCGTGCTACTTGGGCAGGTGAAGGCGGAGGCGTGCTTCTCAATCAATGCCCTCACAACCTCGATTTGTATCAGTGGATGTTTGGACTCCCTTCAAAAGTTCGGGGCTTCTGCACCCTCGGGCGCTATCACGACATCGAAGTCGAAGATGATGTTACGGCATACTTTGAATATCCTGATGGCGCAACAGGAGTATTCATCACATCGACAGGTGAGGCTCCAGGGACCAATCGTCTCGAAATCACAGCGGAACGAGGACGACTCGTCTACGAGGCAGATAAACTCACGTTCCGACGTAATGAACAAGAGACCTCAGCGTTTAGCAAGGAGACCGACCAGTCATTTGGCGGACCCCCAGTCTGGAATGTTGAAATCCCAGTGACTGGAGGCCATGGAGAACAGCACGTAGGAATCCTCAAAAACTTTACGAACGCAATCCTAGACAAAACTCCTCTGATAGCCCCCGCGAAAGAGGGGATTAAGTCAGTCGAACTCGGAAATGCTATTCTTTGCTCCTCATTGAAGAATCAGACCATTGATCTCCCAATGAACGGAAAGTCGTTCGAAACCATTTTAAAAAACCTCATAAAAAATTCTAAATTCAAGAAAAAGGTCCGCAAAAACGTAAAAGCTGATATGGCTTCATCATACTAATTACTATGAAAATCGAACAAGTAGCAGCGCAGCTTTATACCTGCCGAGATATCCTCGAAACACCAGAAGACATCGCTAAAACACTAAAGCGCCTCAGGGAAGCAGGCTACCAAGCCGTCCAAGTTAGTGGAATGGGACCCATTGCTGAAGAAGAATTGCTAAAAATTCTCAAGGAAGAGGGCCTCACCTGCTGCGCGACTCACGAGCCAAGTAATGAAATACGTTTTGAAACAGCTAAAGTAATTGAGCGCATGAAGAAATTGAACTGTTCCCTCACAGCATATCCCTATCCTAATGATGTCGATATGTCGGATCTCAATAGCTTAAATTCACTCATCGACGATCTGAATAAAGCGGGAGAAGCCATGGCGGCCGAGGGAATCACTCTCACCTACCACAATCACGGTATCGAATTTGTTAAGACGGATGGACTAACAGCTCTTGAGCGTATCTATCAGGATACCGATCCCAAATTCGTTCAAGGTGAGCCAGACACTTACTGGATCCACTACGGAGGCGGAGAAAACGTTGATTGGTGTAAGAGACTGAGCGGACGCCTTCCGATGATCCATCTCAAAGACTACTCATTCCTAAACGACGAAAACAAACCGACCTTCTGTGAAATTGGAAATGGAACTCTGGACTTCAAAGCCATTTGTGAAGCCGCCGAAAATGCCGGTTGCCAGTGGTTTATCGTCGAGCAAGATGTGACCCCAGGTGACCCAGTTGATTCTCTCGCTCTGAGTTTTCAATACATTTCCGAACACCTAGTCGATTAAAAGAGTCGAAGCGAATCAAAAAAGACACAGTTTATTTTCAGGAACAGGAATTCCGTTTCAATACGTTAAACCAGAATTCCTGTCCTCCTTATAAAAGAAGCTGCGCGTCTAGTTACCGATCTGCGGCTAACAATACAGCATTACCCTCTGCCCGTGTAATATCAAATTTGATATTAAGCGGTTAGTTTCGGAAACGTTTCCG
>JBCCKK010000223.1:0-5778 GCA_039027395.1 Verrucomicrobiota bacterium
CGAGCTTCTTTGACGACGTTGGGGCTTGTATCCGCGCGGGTTGGTAATACTAGGCACCAGGCCTGTTTCATCAGATCGGCACTTTCGTCGGGGGTTTTTCGTCCAAGCCATTTTACATTTTGGGAGGCCTCGCCCTTGAGTTGATTTACGTAGGTCGGATTGCCGTCGCCAACCATCCAAAGCTCGGCGTTTCTTAGGTTGGGAGAGTGAAATGCTTGAATTAAGTCGCGAACGCCTTTTCGAGGATGAATACTGCCGATAAAAATCGCGGAGGGTGTTTGGGAATTCGGTTGCCAGGGGGTTTTATGCCACAGTGGATGAGTCCCATACTCGACAAGATGGATCCGTTTCGATCTCGTAATTTTCGAAAGTTGCCTTTTCCCCCACTTAGATTCTACGGTTAACGAATCCGCTTTTCTCAGAACATATAATTCTAATAATGCCTGAAGGTACACTCGGAGAGGAAATCGGTTTTTTAGGATATAGTGGTGCAGAATACCCTGCATCGACACGAGGGAACGAAAAGGGCTTTGGCAAGCCGCCAACGCGTAGACGTCTTCGGACCCCCATCCATGCACCAGTGACGGGTTAATCGTGTCGAGTGTTGACCGAATGTTGCCTAAATCGTCAGCGTAAAAACGCTTAAGCCGACCTGAAGCACATTTAGGTAAAATGTGGAAGACCTGATCCACGTAGCGGACATTCAAAGGCTCCTTAACGAATTCGCTCAATGTGATCCAGTGAAACTGAATCCGGGGCGTATGTTCCTCAAAAGCCACCGCAAGCTGAGGTAACCAGGTTGCGTAGTGGGCACTATGACTTCGTTCGAGGGAAACCCCAGGAAGTAAGAAAATGGGATAATCGCAGAGAATGGCAATACGCATGGTAGGACCTTAAACGGGAATGATCGTCGCCGGATTTCCGGTAACCCGCGAATCTGGCGGAATATTCAATCCTGCAGCTACGCACCCCGCCCCAATGATTGAGCGGTCACCGATTTGAGTGCCTTTTAGTATGACGGCGTTGGCACCTATGAATACATCATTACCAATCGATATTGGTTTGGAGCGAGTATGTAGCGCATCACGGGTTGGGGAGCGGCGGTGCTCATGATTAAGCGAGTGAAAGTCATGGTCAAAAATTCGAACGTTTCCCCCAATCTTGACGTAACTTCCAATTACAATAGCCGTTCGTGAAGAGATCACTGTTCCGGACATGCCGGTGTGAGTTCCTATGGAAATCCGGCCGTTATCTAAGGTTTGCAGGGTTGTCGGTTGAGTAATCCCTACCAAATTACTCTTTTGACGGGAAATGAGTGTTACGTGGTCGCCTATCGAGACCGACCCCCATCTACAGGCTTGAATCAGTAGAGTTCCGAAGACCTTAAAGCCTCGGCCCGCATGGCATCCATTTAAAGCGAGTTTGATTCGGGCTATTATGGTTCCTGTTAAACCTGAGAGCCGGTGGGTGGCCCAATTCCACAATTTCATCACATGATGAGGGAAAGTGTTGTTTGCCATAAACTTGAAGAATTGGCTTTCTACCATGGGGCGATAGATTCGCAGCTTGTTTAACACATGCCAAACTATATCTTTATGCAACCAACATAGTTCGATCGATGCTAACCCAGTCCTTTTCAATCATTACACCCTCCTTTAACTCGCTGTCGGATTTGCCGCGATGCATTGGCTCGATTCGAGGACAAGTCTTGAGAAATGGTGATGAAGCGAGCAACATTCGGGTGGAACATATCGTTCAAGACGGAGGTAGTGAACACTGGCAGACGTTTGTTGGTACTTTGCGTGGTTCCAGTCGGAAATCCCTTGGGGAGAACTATCAATTCGATTTCTATTCAGGTTCCGATCATGGCATGTATGACGCGATCAATCTGGGTTGGGAGAAGTCTTCCGGAGAGATTTTGTCTTGGCTAAACTGTGATGAACAGTACTTACCCGGGACACTGCAAACCGTCGCCAGTTACTTTGCCAAACATCCGGAGATGGATGCAGTTTTCGGTGACGCTATTATTGTTGATCTTAACGGAAATCCGTTGGCGGCTCGGCGCGAGATCCCACTGCGAAAACTGTATGTGGCAAACGGATTTCTATATGCTCTTTCCTGCACCTTATTTTATAGACGGTCACTTTGGGAGAAAGGAGTCCTGCGGTTAGATTCCAATTACAAATTTTCAAGTGACGCCGATCTCGTTCTACGGCTACTAGATACTGGTGTTCGTTTTGGACATATTCCAAAGTATCTGTCGCTTTTTGGAGTAGGAGATAGCAACTTGAGCTTCCAGCGGGAAATGATTGAGGAAGGAGATCAACTCAAGTCAAAGTATGGGAGGTTTGCTTACAAGCCAGTGCGTAGACTTGTTATGGGAGGGCGACACCTGGAGCGTTTATTTTCCGGGTGCTATCGGACCGACAATTTGTGCTTCGACTATTGTCTCAATGCGATTCCAGAATATCGACAGGTGAGAGTAGAGCGAATCGGGCACCGTTTTGAATACGATTGGTATCGGCCGAGTGATGAAGGGTCGGCTAGTCATAAGTTTGGAAATGGATCAGGTGCTAAATGAGGCAAACCTTCTTAGATACCTTGATCCGAATTAAACGATTGGATCCTACGTTGGACTACTCGGATTGGAAATGGCCCGAGCTGTTCTCTCTTATCTTGGAATTGGGAGGTCGTATCCTAAGGGGAATGTGGCTTAAAATTTGGATGGGAGCGGCACCTGGTTTAGTACTTTGTCAACGGGGTGTCACTATCAAGCATGGAAGGCATATTCAGGCTGGGCGTGGACTAAGTCTCCAAGAAGGGGTGGAGATTGTGGGACTGAGCAAACGAGGCGTTTGTTTGGGAAATAAGTGCACGATCGGCCGCTATGCAACTATTCGGCCTACCAATGTGCTGTTTCGAGAGCCCGGTGAAGGCCTCGAAATGGGCAATGGTTCCAATATAGGGCCCTATTCGTATATCGGTTGTTCCGGATTTATCCGAATCGGTGACAACGTCATGATGGGACCGCGGGTTACGCTTTTAGCTGAGAATCACGTGTTTGACGACGCGAGTCGGCCGATGAAGGAGCAGGGAGTTGCGCGGAGTTTTATCACGATTGAGGATGACTGCTGGTTGGGCGCTGGATGCACTGTCACTGCGGGTGTAACGGTTGGCCAGGGATCCATCCTAGCCGCTGGATGTGTGGTCACTAAAGATGTGGCTCCCTTTTCAATCGTTGGTGGGGTTCCCGCAACATTAATCCGAAAGCGAACTGAAGACGGCTAAATGAAAGAAATTTATACGTTGAGTGTTGGTATTTGCGCTCTAATTTTCTGATGCGAACTATGGAACCAACCATTCTTTGTCTGCATTCAAGCGCTGATCTTTACGGATCGGATCGCTCCTTGTTTCGATTGGTAAGTTCGTCTCTACCTTACCGTTTTATTGTTGTGTTGCCTTATAGAGGACCTCTGACCCAGGAACTTGAGAATGCTGGAATACGGGTGATAACGTTGCCGTTGGCGGTAATTCGCAGGAGCTTGTTTAATCCCCTTGGGCTTGTCCGCCTCGCCTGGTCCTGCGTTCAACAATTCTATTCCCTTCGTCGTTTAATAAAAGAAGAGAACGTTGGGTTGGTTTTGGCTAACACAACTGCTGTTCTTGGGGGTGAATGGGTGGCTAAGTGTGCGGCAGTTCCATATATCCAATATGTTCGCGAAATTATCGAGAAGCCTGCCTTTGTAGCGAAATTTTTCAGTATGCGGACATTGTGGGCTGAACGAGTGGTCTGTGTTTCGGAAGGAACTCGAAAGAATTTCGTATCGCAGTTTCCTCCAATTAGTGAGCGAACCGAAGTGATTCACAATGGGATTCATGTGGGCCGCTTCGCTGACGGAGATCGGGAAAAGGTGCGGCAGGAATTAAACATCGGACGCGATGAATTAGTTTTCGGTACACTCGGACGTATTTCTCCTTTCAAGGGTATGGATTTTTTCCTTGATGGGGCTATCGAATTTTTGAACCGAGATCCCAAAAAGCAGGTTACTTTTTTGATCGTAGGATCCGCATTTCAAGGGCAGGAATGGCGGGAGGAGGAATTGGAAACACGGATTCGAGATTCGGGTTTGAGTCATCAGATCAAGCGTATTGCATTTCGCGAGGATGTGGCCGACGTTATGGCGGCTTTGGATGTCTTTGTTCTTCCCTCAATGCAGCCGGACCCATTTCCTACGGTTGTATTGGAGGCGATGGCATCTGGAAAGCCGGTAATCGGCACGAATTTTGGGGGAGTGCCGGAAATGGTCGTCTCCGACCAACGGGTGGCCGAGGCACAGGGACCCGTGATCGAGAAGTTAACGGGGGTCTTAGTTGAGGCGGGTAATGTCCCTGAGTTGGCACATGCCATTCAGGTGTTGGTTGACGATTCGGAATTGAGATTGAATATGGGGCAGGATGGCAAGGCGCGATGCAATGAGAGATTCACGGTTGAGCGGTATTATAAGAATGCATCCAGACTGTTTGAGGGGTGCTTAAAGTGAACGAGAACCAGCCGATCCGTGTGGTTTTTCTATTGGGAACTTTTTTTCAAAATGCAAAAGGAGCCTGTTATGCAGCTGAACGCTTGGCTATCGGTTTGAGAGACGAGGGGGTTGAACTTCAGTTATTTGTCGATAGTGCATCTGGCTGGAATGAGGAAGAGCGCTACCGAGGTTTTCCGGTATGGACGTTTTTTTTACAGGGTTCCGGAAAATGGAAAAAGTTTTGTGCGCTATGCCGAATTGTTTGGCTGTTGACTACGGGCAAAGTGCCTTGCGATATTTTTCATATCCATGGGGGAGGGCATATGCATTTGATCGTGGCTTGGTTGGTTCAACGATTAGCAAAAAAGCCTGTGCTATTTAAAATCACCTTGAATGGATGGGATACGCCGGATGGAATACGACAGTACAAATGGGGGTGGGTAACTTTGCGGGCCTTCATGGCACTCGAGGCGGTTGTGGCCATGACCTCCGGACAAGAGGAAACTTGCCGCCTTTTTGGATACTCGGGGAAGCTTAAAGTCATCGCTAACGCGGTCGACACCCAACGTTTTTGTCCAGCAACTTCTGATGAGAAACGAAAGCTGAGAGAATCCTTGGGGCTAGATGTCAATTCAACCATCCTGTGTTATGCCGGGGTTTTGGATCATCGAAAAGGAACCGATCTTCTTTTGGAGGCATTTCAAGCGCTAAGCCAGGAGGTGAAGGAACCGATTCATTTATTATTGGTGGGTGATTTCAAAGGAGGAGATCGCACCCGCGATGAACTAAAGACGCTAGCGAATCGTTTGGGAGTGGATTCAGAGCGGATCCCTTGGGATCACGTGACCGTTCAAGGCCGGGTCAAGAATGTTGAAGACTATATGAAACTTTCCGATATTTTTGTTTTCCCGTCGCGCCAAGAAGGATTTGGGACGGTACAAATCGAAGCAATGGCTTGTGGATTGCCATGTGTTGTCGGTAACATTCCAGGAGTGACCTGTGACATTTTTGAGGCGGACCAAACGGGTTTGATTATGAAGACGTATTCTGTAGATAGTTTAAAAGACTGTCTGCAGAAACTTATCGCAGATCCAGTATTACGAAACACCTTGGGACATCATGCGAGCGAGGATTGTCGCAGTCGTTTTGGACTACCAACCATTGCTCAAACTTACTGCGATTATTATCGGCAGATTTTGAATTAATTATTTAATACACGAGAACTATGCCACTGCAAATCATATTGGGTTCGGTC
>JBCCKK010000224.1:0-5772 GCA_039027395.1 Verrucomicrobiota bacterium
GCAAAAACGCCCCTTGTCTGATCTTCATCGACGAAATCGATGCTGTGGGCCGAAGCCGCGGTCACGGTCTTGGCGGCGGTCATGATGAACGCGAACAGACTTTAAACGCCTTGCTGGTTGAAATGGACGGGATTGATTCACAGGAAGGGGTCATCATTATTGCAGCCACCAACCGGAAAGACGTTCTTGATCCAGCGCTACTTCGCCCTGGCCGTTTCGACCGCGAAGTAATCGTCTCGCTCCCAGATGTGAAAGGACGCCAAGAAATCTTAAGTGTCCATAGCACCAAAGTAAAAGTGGCTGAGGATGTAGACTGGGCTGTGATTGCACGTGGCACCCCTGGATTTTCTGGGGCCGAACTGGCTAATCTGATCAATGAGGCGGCACTCATCGCAGCCCGCCGCGATGCAGGATCTATTGAACTCCGCGACCTTCAAGAGGCTCGTGACAAAGTTGCCTGGGGCCGCCAACGACGGAGCTTGGCGATGACCGAAAAACAAAAGAAGCTGACTGCCTATCACGAAGCCGGGCATGCCCTTCTTCAAGTCCTACTCGAAAACACCGACCCTTTGGAAAAAGTTACCATTATTCCGAGGAGTTCTTTCTTGGGTGCATCGATCAGCCTCCCCAAAGATGATTCTTTCCTATATGGAAAGCAACGTAATCAGCTACTGGATGATATGTGTGTTGCTATGGGAGGTCGAGTGGCAGAGGAAGTCTTCTTAGGAGATATCTCTACCGGCGCTTCTCAGGACATTCGCATGGCCACCCAAAGTGCAAAGAATATGGTATGCCGCTGGGGAATGAGCGAGAAACTCGGCATGGTTGAATACGGCGACAACGATGACTACGTTTTCCTCGGAAGAGAAATGGGTAAATCGCGCGGCTATTCAGATGAAACTGCTCAAGCAATCGATGCAGAAGTTTTGCGATTAACCAACGGAGCCTATGACAAGGCAACGCATCTGATCACGACCCATTCAGAGCAAATGCATAAAATTGCGAACGCACTATTAGAGTACGAAACTTTGGATGGCAGCCAAATCCGCGACATTATTGAACACGGAGAAATGAAGAGTCCTCCACCAAAAGATGTTCCTCCTCCGGCAACCGCCCTTCCCAAAGAAGATCTTGAGAATGCAAATCAAGAACTAGACAAGAAAAAGCAAGGGGAAGATCCGCTTCCCGGTCTAGAAGGAGCTCCTGCCGGGGCCTAGCTCTCCCACTGCTAGTACTTTGGAGGAAAAGAGGGATGGTCCTCAATCACGCTCGCGGCTCATTCAAGTTTGGTGATCGCCCGGCGCTTATGGGCATTCTGAATGTTACCCCCGACTCTTTCTCAGATGGGGGAATGTATCAGAAGCCGGATCTAGCTTTGGCTAGAGCGATTGAGATGATTGGAAAAGGAGCCGACATCATTGATATAGGAGGTGAATCGACTCGACCTGGCGCCATTCCTGTTAGCAAAGACGAAGAATGCGACCGGGTGCTTCCTGTCATTGAGATTCTTCATAAAGAGCGGCCAGATATCCTGATAAGTATCGATACAACGAAAGCTACTGTTGCTCAAAAGTCCATTCAGTCTGGGGCTAGTATCATCAATGATGTAAGTGGTGGGATTTGGGATTCAGAAATGATCCATGTCGTGCGTTCTAAAAAAGCCGGTTACATCTGCATGCACGCTTTAGACCGTCCCCAGAAGATGCAGGAAGACCCTCAGTATGAACATGCGGCCTCTGACATCGGTGCATTTCTTAAGAAGAGAAAAGGAGACTTAATGGAATCTGGAATCTCAGAAGATGCCATGTGTTTTGATGTCGGTATCGGCTTTGGAAAAACATTAAAACACAATCTGCAATTGATTAAAGCAGGAGCAGACAACTATTTTGATTTCCTTGCACGGCCATTGCTCTGGGGCTTATCGCGAAAATCATTTATCGATAAGCTTCTTGGTCGAAACGTAGACAAGCGAATTGCTGGAAGTCTTTCAGCTTATGCGTATTTACTCAAAGCGTCTCATCCTCAAATCTGGAGGATTCACGATTTACAGGAGATCGCAGATTTCTTGAAGATGCGAGACGCTCTTGAAAGCGCCTAGACTAATCGATCTTGGGCTCTGAGCTTTCTAGTTCAGCCATCTTGACTTTCATTTTTTCCAGATGCTCTAGCACCTTCTTCTGGTGTCTGGGGCGTCTCTCTGTGAAGTCGCTCTGGGCTGCAAGCTCTTGCCAGTGCTGATAGGCCTCGCCGTATTTGCCAGCTCGTTCTAAAGCATAGCCTACGAACCGATCCGTATATGAGGGAGCGTATGGTTTCTGTGATGCTAAACGGTAATAAATTGCTGATTTTTCATAGTCTTCTAGGCGCTGCCAATAGAGCTCTGCCATTCTGTGATATAGTGTAGCTCGATCTGGATTTACCCGAATACCACGCTCAAGCATATCGATCCCAGCTTTGATCCACTGACGAGACTCGTAATCCTTACGCGCCTCACTTTTATCTTTAGCATACTTTTTTACAGAGACACTTGCATTCCAGGCGAGATGCCACGCGCCATTCTCCCAAAAAAACAAAACCCTAGGCTGAAGAGTTACGGCGAAATCTGCTAAGGTGCGAACCCGAGTCCACTGACGCTCCTCCCAAGCCTCTGTCAAAGAGATCCAAAGAAACGTAGCAACCAGGCCTCGGAACCCACCAAGAGCCGCAAGAGTTAATTCCTGTCCGACGGTCTCCCTCAACTTGAAACTTACGGGAAGATCTTGGCCGTAGATAATCTCTTTGCGCTGGCTACTGATACTCGATTCCCAGGGGTGTTTAATCCACCCCCAAACAGCAAGTAAGGCAATCGTGATCAGAATACTTCTCATAGTTCTCGCTCCTGGAAAACTAGTCCTCCGAGTGCTAAAATAACTAATAGATATATGATCGAGTAGCCTGTGATTTCAAAAATATAGGTCCATTCGACGTTTGTTCCGGCGAGAATTTCATCAATAATTGAGTAGGCCTGGAAATCAGGCACGAACCAACTAACCAACACCAAAACAAATTTCTCAAAAACTCCACCTGTTCCTTCCTGAATCCAAACCTCTTTGGCAGTGGCCTGCAAATGGCCGATAAAATAGACAACTAAGGTTGAAAAAACGATAAACACTGTGGAAGTAGCCATGGTTGAAAATAGAACTGCGATCCCGGCGACTAATGCCAGTTTCAACCAGATCAAAAGCAATGCTTGAAACATCCCAAGGTCGCGAGATTGTTCGTATACCTGTTCCAGCATGCGCTGTTGCCCTTCAGACAGCTCCCCACCTTGCGACTGCATTTGAATTTCTTGAATCTCGACAACTTCCTTGAGCCATAACACCCCTCCAAAGATAATCGACATTAGAGCCACCATCAGGGTTAAAAGACCCAGTAAGCCAAGATACTTTCCTAAAAGAAACTCTACTCTTCGAACTGGCTTACTTAGTACCGTGTAGATCGTTCTTCGCTCGATCTCAGCCGGAATAAGCTGTGCTGCACCTATCATGGCTATCAATAACCCAGTAACACTAATTGCAGCCGAGCCGATATCCTTGAGAAATTTAAACTCCTCCTGAAAGGTAAAATTCGTGAAATAGAAAGACGCTCCGGTTAAAACAAGACCGAACAATAAAAGGACGAGAAGGACCCGCTGTCTGAGCGACTCAATCAATGTGTTTTTTGCTATCGCGTAGATTCGCCAATAAATTTGCTTCATACGTTTTTGTCGCTTATTTAATAACCTGATCAATAAAGAACTGCTCAAGGGATACCCTGGGCCTTCGCAGTCGGGCTCGTCCTAACCCTGACGATTCTAACAGCTCTTTAAGCTTTGTTTCTTCTTCCGGAGAAACATTATCCAATCCAATTTCCAAGTCATCGGGTATTTGAAGTAATTCATCTAGCATTCCTTCACAAAGTTTCTGCCCCTGATGAAGAATTGCTACGCGATCTGAAATCTCCTCTACTTGCTCCAGAAGATGTGAAGAAAAGACAATAGTCTTTCCTTCCTCCTTGAGCTTCAACATCAGATCTCTCATTTGACGCGAACCAATCGGGTCAACACCCGCTGTGGGTTCGTCCAAAAAGATGAGATCTGGATTGTGCAGTAGCGCCTGAGCCAAACCAATCCGCTGTAACATCCCCTTCGAATACGTTCGCAAGGGTCGATCTGCCGCTTTTTCTAAGGAAACCAGTCCCAAGAGTTCTTTGGACCGGTGTTTTATTTCGATGTGATCCAATCCAGAAAGCCGTCCATAGTAGAACAACACTTCACGCCCCGTTAGAAACGTTGGAAAGTAAGGGTTTTCAGGAAGAAATCCTATATTCTGCCTTGCTTTCATCGAACCCGCAGGCTCGCCGAAAATCTTGGCCTCACCCTCCGTAGGACGAAGAATCCCGAGAAGCAGTTTCATCGTTGTGCTCTTGCCTGAGCCATTTGGACCAAGTAATCCAAAAATTTCACCTGGCTTCACTTCCAAATCGAGCTTATCCAGTGCAAGTAGCCACCCTCTCCGCCAGTTGAGTTTAAACCGCTTTGTTAATCCTCTTACCGATACGGCACTTTTATTATTAATCTGAGTCATCGTTTTATACTAAATCCTTTGATATTTAGATCGGGCTCTTGAGCATGCATTTCTGTTTGTTTTATAAATCCTTTGAGGTGGCTCACCGATATATCCTCGATCAAGCCATCTACTTCGTCGAGGTCGCCTTGAACCGTGACTTCAACACGTCCATCGGGAAGGTTTTCAACGGTTCCAGAAACATCAAAACCCGCTGCGATTTGCTTGACGGAATACCGGAAACCTACACCCTGAACTTTTCCCTCGTAGAAAATCTTTTTTGCAATCATAGCCGCAGTCATTAAACTAATAAGATAGAAAATCATTTCAACACCTACTTAAATGAGCGTTACTTTCAGTGAGATCAGCCGGATGTCCCTTTTCAGAGGGTTCGATTCTTCGTTTGTTCAATTACTCGATCTATTTTTCGTCGAAGAGAAATATGAGCCAAACACATGGCTTGTCGAAGAGGGAAAACTACAAAATCGCTTCTACATGCTCTTTGCGGGTGAAGTTGCTGTGCTTCAGAACACGGGTGGTGAAAAAGCAATCACTTTGGGACACTTAGCGGCTGGTCAGTATTTCGGAGAAATGAATCTTTTTGATCCCGGGCTTGCCACAGCAAGCGTGGTGAGTTTAACACCCGTCCGAACTCTCGAAATTTCAAATGATAAGTTTGGTTATTTTATTACGGAGCGACCCGAACTTGCTGCCGATTTCACATTCCAATTGACTCAGACCATTGTTCGAAGGTTTCGCGATAACAGCAATAAACTTCTAGAACAGCTTACGGATCCTGAAAGCTTGAGAAAAGCAGAGGAACTAAATCGCGGCACCCCTGCCTAGTTCACCTATTTCCCCGAGCCAATAATTACCTCACCTCCGGTCGTCTCATAGAGGTATTTCTTGAACTTCGCATCATCGCTCGTTGTGAGCTGATCTTTACCGTCAAAATCATGCTGGATGACCCGTATTCCTTGATTTTTCAATGCCTTTCCGAGCCGACGAGCTACTCGACCTTCTACTGAATCATTAAAATCGGCCATCCAGTAGATCACATCACAGCCTTGAGTGGCCAGAAAATCGAATGCGTGTTGAGTTCCAAGAACAGCTACACATTGCCAAATATCCAGACTAAGACCCTGATGAAACTAATCGTGCATATTGAGAGCGATCGCGTCCTGGGGGC